>NZ_BAAGIQ010000006.1:0-50891 GCF_054658175.1 Alkalibacterium sp. s-m-28 | reverse complement strand
GAGCAAGGTAGCTTCTGTTTATATTGATATATTCAGGAATACACCACTGCTGCTTCAATTATTTGTTCTGAACTTTGCTGTATTTCTTCCCCTCCCTAGAATCCAGGAGGCTTTAAGCATAGGACCTTTATACCTTTCTAATCGTGGAGCCGTGATTCCGTGGGCAGATCTTCATGAAGGCAGCGCAATATGGGCACTGCTTTTACTGGTTGTCATAGGAGCGTCTGTATTGGTATACAAATGGCAGATGAAGAGAGAAGTGGAGGAAGGAAAGAATACTCACCCTTTCCTATCAGCATTCGGTGCGTTCATCTTGTTATGCGGAGCAGGGTACCTTGTAACGGGTGAAGGCCCACTACAGCTGACGATTCCTGCACACACAGGAGCAGCAGTAACAGGTGGCCTGTCGCTATCCACACCTTTTCTATCGGTACTGGTAGCCCTGACTATTTTCACTTCAACGTATATTGCTGAAATTGTCCGCGGAGGCGTACAGGCCGTACCAAAAGGACAAGTTGAAGCAACTAAAGCTCTGGGATTCAGATCCGCAACAGCCATGAGACTGGTTATCTTTCCTCAGGCTATCCGGATCATCATTCCGCAGATGACCAGCCAGTACCTCAATCTGATCAAGAATTCATCCCTGGCGATGGCTGTCGGCTATCAGGAAATTGTCGGTGTCGGCAACACAGTCATCAATCAGTCAGGACGTACGCTGGAAGTGATAGTTATTATGATTGCAGTCTATCTGTTTTTCAGCCTGACAACTTCACTGTTCATGAATATCTTCAATAAAAAATTCCAGTTGGTCGAAAGGTAGGGGTGCAGGATGATCAATGATAACCTTCATTACAAAGGTGAGCTGACAAACAGTCTGGAGGTGACAGATTCCCCTCATCTCGACAGGCATAAAAATGAGTCGTTTGGACAGGCGTTAAGGAAAAATTTATTCGGCAGTAAGAAAAACACTGTGCTGACCGTGCTGACCGGTCTGTTTACTGTCTTTGTTTTGTATCAGGTCGTAAGCTTTGTTCTGGAAAACAGCTGGGATGTCGTCTATATCCACCTCAGACTTCTGATGATCGGCCAGTATCCGCTGGAGGAATTATGGCGTCTGTGGTTCGGCTTATACTACGCCTCACTTATGATCGGGCTGACCTGGGGCTTATGGCGGGGAGCTGGAAAAGCAGTGGCTTTCACTTTTGGAGCAGTCTACCTGGCTTTTGCGGCTGTTCCGTGGACGACACTTAATACATCCTTAAACTTAGCGGCATGTATCGGACTGATCGCAGGAGGATATGTTCTGGGTGGTAAAGTTGACAGGCTTAAAATACCTGTGCTGGTTCTCTGGGGCCTGTACTTCCCACTAACGATCGGGCTCATCATGGGTTTCGGCGGCCTGCTTGATCCAGTTTTGAGTCGTTACTGGGGTGGATGGCTTTTGACCGTCATTCTGGCATCAGTAGCAATCATCGGCTGTTTTCCTCTGGGGATCCTGCTGGCGCTTGGTCGTCGAAGCAGTCTCCCGGCAGTGAAATATGTCTGTATTGCTTACATTGAACTGATACGGGGCATCCCGCTTATCATGGTTCTGTTTATCGGACAGCTGCTGATCCCTCTGTTTTTAGGTGGACAGACAGGAATGGATAATGTGACTCGGGCCATGATTGCTTATGTGTTCTTTGCGGCGGCTTATCTTGCAGAGGATGTCCGCGGGGGACTACAGTCGATTCCGTCAGGACAGTTCGAAGCTGCCCAGGCACTTGGACTGAATAAGGTGAAAACGACCTTCTTCATTATCCTGCCGCAGGCTCTGAAAGCTGTCATTCCTGCAATGGTAGGCTTGTTCATTACGATTTTAAAGGATACTTCACTGGTGGCCATTATCGGACTCGCTGATTTCTTAGGGACAGCCAGACGAATTTCAAATAACCCGGAATATTTAGGACGATATCTGGAGCTTTACGTATTCGTTGCTGCATTCTACTTCATTTTCTGTTATCTGATGGCCTATGTCAGCCGATATCTAGAACGCAGCTTGTCAAAAGGCAGCAGATAAAGACCTGATCAAAAGGTAAGAAGACGTTCAAATAGAGAAAAGAGGGATAGCTATGGAAGAAACAGCTGGAACTGAAACACTGGGGACAGTCACTGAGGACAGCCCAGTCATCATAAAAGTAGAGAAACTGAACAAATGGTATGGCGATCTTCACGTCATTAAGGACGTCGATCTGACAGTCAGGCAGGGAGAAGTCATCGTCGTTCTGGGGCCGTCCGGTTCCGGTAAGTCGACGTTTATCCGGACATTGAATGCACTGGAAGAATTTCAGAGTGGAACGATTGAAATCGACGGCATTGAACTGACAGATGATCTTAAACACGTTGAAGAGATTCGTAAGGACACTGGAATGGTCTTCCAGCAGTTCAATCTATTTCCACATATGACGATTTTGAAGAATGTTTCGCTGGCCCCGATCTGGGTAAGAAAGTGGAAGAAGGGAAAGGCTGAAGAGATTGCTCGAAACCTTCTTGAAAGGGTCGGTATTCCGGAGCAGGCTGATAAATTTCCCGGTCAGCTCTCTGGTGGACAGCAGCAGAGGGTGGCCATAGCCAGAGCTCTGGCTATGCAGCCCAAGATTATGCTCTTTGATGAACCGACATCAGCACTGGATCCGGAGATGGTCAATGAAGTGCTGGACGTCATGCGCAATCTGGCAGAATCCGGCATGACCATGATCGTGGTCACACACGAGATGGGATTTGCCCGTCAGGTAGCTGACCGCCTAGTCCTGTTTGATAAGGGAGAAATCATCGAAATGGCTGACCCGGAAGCGTTCTTTGATCATCCGAAACATGAGCGGACCAAGCTGTTTCTCAGTCAGATTTTGTAAGGCAATCCGACGAAAATTAGTAAAAGTACGAGTAAATTTATCCATTAATGCCCACTCAGGCAGAAACGCCGGCTGAGCGGGCATTATTTGCGGAATTAGTGCCCACTGAGAAGGAAAACGAAGCTGAGTGGTCACTAATATCAGAATTTTTGACCACCCAGAAGGAAAACGAAGCTGAGTAGTCACTAATACCTGGATTTTCGCCCACTCAGATGCAAAAAGCTAGTTGAGTGGGCGATAACCTCACCGTACATAAACATCCACGACTGAATAGTCAGCTGAATGGTCCGCAGACTGATTCTTTTGTCTAATCCGTTAGGGTCATGCAATGCATTCGGAAAGTGAAAAAGAACTGATCAAATGTAGAGACCGAACCCGTTTCGGTCTCTTTCTAATCTAAATAAGTCCTTCGGAAACGAGATTTTTTCTTTAAAATTTGTTAAATGGTGCTATAATAAAATAAGAAAGTGAATAGAAAAAGTGATGACACTTTAATCAAGTGTTCATTTTTTAGACAAAACATGACACTTTGTCACATTGCTTCTATTAGCTTTTCTTTATAACGAAGGGGAGATCACATACATGTCAGAACAATTACTTAAACGCTCTGAAGTAGCAGAAGAGTTAAAATGGGACCTGTCTGCTATTTTTGCAACAGAAGAAGAATTTAACCAGACGGCAGAACAGCTGCCTGAAGATGTCGCTGCATTTGCATCTAAGTATGATGGCAAGCTGGATGATGCGGACACAGTCGTTGAGGCGATCAAAGAATACGAAGGCCTGATGGCTACTGCATCTCATTTAGGTCAGTACGGACATCTGCCTGTCTCTGTAGATATTTCCGATGGAGAGGCCCAGCAAGTTACGCGTCGAATCTCGAATATTCTAGCTGGCGTCAGTGCCAGACTGAGTTTCTTCCAGTCACAGCTCGAAGATCTGGATGAATCAACGTTGAATGCTGTAGTTGAAAAAGATGCAGCTTACGAGACATTTATTCGTAAAATCAAGAAATCCAAGCGTGCTAAATTGGATCCGAAAGTGGAAGAAGCTCTTGCTCAATTGTCACCCGTATTTAATGCACCATCTGAGATCTTTGAACAGGCGCGTTCGAATGATGCAGACTACGGGACATTTGAAGTGGATGGAAAAGAATACCCATTAAGCTTTGTCCTATATGAAGAAGTGTATATGTACCACGAAAATCCGAAAATTCGTCGAGCAGCCTATGACAAGTTCAACCAGGTCCTCGGCAGCTACAAGAATGTTGTAGCGACTGCTTACTATACGCATCTACAGAAAGAAAAAACCTTATCAGTGATGCGAGGCTATGACTCAATCTTTGACTACCTGCTGGAAAGCCAGGAAGTCGATCAGGACCTGTACCATAGACAGATCGATACGATCATGACTGATTTCGCTCCAGTGATGCGCAAGTTCATTACACATCTGAAAGAAGTTCACGGACTGGACAAAATGACTTATGCTGACCTGAAAGTCGATCTTGATCCGGAATATACCCTTCCTGTGACTATCGATGAATCCAAAAATCTGGTCAAGGAAGCTCTGGCACCACTAGGTCAGGAGTATGTCGATATGATTCTGCGTTCGTATCCAGAACGCTGGGTGGACTTTGCTCAGAATATCGGAAAACGCTCCGGTGCGTTCTGCTCAACAACGTATGGCAAGCACCCGTATGTCATGGTGACATGGACAGGACAGCTGACTGATGCCTACACCTTGTTCCACGAACTGGGTCACGCCGGTCAAGGTGTTCTATCCAATGAGAACAACCCACTGACAAGCGCTCGTCCGTCACTTTATCTGATCGAGGGCCCATCCACGTTCAATGAGCTGCTGCTGACAGACTATCTGAAAAACAAAACTGACGACCCACGTATGGAACGATCAGTTTTGTCCAAAATGATATCACGTACGTATTTCCATAACTTTGTCACGCATCTGCTTGAAGCGGCTTATCAGCGTGAAGTATACCGTCTGATTGATGCCGGTAAGAGTTTCGATGCGAACAAGCTGAGTGAGATTAAACGTGACATCCTGGAACAGTTCTGGGGCGATGCGGTTGAGCTGGAACCAGGTGCGGAACTGACTTGGATGCGTCAGATCCACTACTACATGGGTCTTTATCCATATACCTATTCAGCTGGACTGACTATTGCAACGCTGGCTTTCCTGAAAATTAAGAATGGCGAAGAGTCTGTTGACGGCTGGCTGGAATTCCTAGCATTAGGTGGACAGAAAGTGCCTGCTGAAGCGCCGCTTGTTGCTGGAGTCGATATCACTACAGATAAACCACTGAAAGATACAATCAATTATCTTGATGAATCGGTCGATCGCATTATTGAACTGACTGGTCAGCTGGAAAACAATTAAATAGATAGTCATCCTGACAATAGGGGTAACCTAGGCAGAAAGTCAGAGCGCAGATCAGCGTTCTGGCTTTTTTGTTTATGAATCAAATAGACTTCAAGGAGTCCGACAAGAACGAAAGCAGACGGCAGCACACAACTGGATATACTTGAAACGAATATAAAATGTATATCAAATGCCATAAACAGCATTTAATCTATAAAATATACAATTTATTTAATATTATCTGTTGACAGAGGATGGAACATGTTGTACACTTCTTTTTAACATCAGAAATCAAGAAAGTAGATGATCCCCCTCATCCCAGCGAGTCAGCACAGAGTGGAAGGCTGACATGACCGGTCATTGAAACGAGCTTGTGAGATGCCTTCTGAGCAGATATGCTGTCCAGGTTGGCCGAGTGAATCGGTCCAAGCGGACTATCAGCATATTGAGGTTGATTTACCTGTAAAGAAGTGCCGTGTGCAGCGTTAATGCAGAGAGTTGGCAGATAAAGAAAGGGTTCCTCCTTTCGAGCAAGGATTAAAGTTTAGACTGAAGAAGCCCTTGCTTCAATTGAATCTGCAAATAGAGTGGTACCGCGATGCAATCGTCTCTGTGTAAAGACACAGTGGCGTTTTTTTTATACCAAAAATTAATCCAATTAAAAGAAATCAGAAAAAGGAGAATGAAAAATGACTAACCAAACCTATAACAAAATTGTACTGGCATATTCTGGAGGACTTGATACATCAGTTATCATCCATTGGCTCAAAGAGCATTATGGAAGTGAAATTATTGCAGTAACAGCAAATGTCGGTCAGGAAGATGAGCTGATCGGATTAGAAGAAAAGGCACTTAAAACTGGGGCATCCAAATTCTATCTGGCAGAAATCGAAGAGTCTTTTGTCTATGATTCAATTTTCCCGACGCTGAAAGCAGGAGCGATTTACGAGAATAAATACCTACTAGGAACAGCAACGGCACGTCCGATCATTTCGAAAGCACTAGTAGAAATAGCCAAGCAGGAAGGGGCCGATGCAATCTGTCACGGATGTACGGGGAAAGGGAATGACCAGGTCCGTTTTGAAATGGGCATTAAGGCACTGGCTCCTGAACTGGACATCATCGCACCTTGGAGAAGCTGGGACATTACTTCACGTGAAGAAGCTATTGACTACGCGGAAAAACATCAGATTCCTTTAAAAATATCCAGAGAAACCAATTACTCCAAAGATAAGAACCTCTGGCATTTATCGCACGAAGGACTGGATCTTGAAAATCCAATGAATGAGCCGAAATACGACGACATCCTGGAAATGAGTGTCTCGCCGGAACAGGCACCGGATGAAGCGGGTTATGTCAGTATTACCTTTGAAGAAGGGATTCCAGTTGCTGTCGATGGACAAGAAATGGACGGTGTCAGCCTGATCAAGACACTTAATGCCATCGGCGGCGAGCATGCAATAGGTATTCTGGATATGATCGAGAACAGACTGGTCGGTATGAAGAGCAGAGGGGTCTACGAAACACCGGGCGGAACACTCCTGTACTTTGCCCATGAGCAGCTGGAAATGATTACTCTGGATAAAGAAACACTGCAGCACAAGCAGGAGATAGCTCAGACATATGCCAAGCTGATCTACAATGGCCAGTACTTCACTCCACTGAAACAGGCTCTCGATGCATTTGTTGATGAAACACAGAAGACAGTCACGGGAACAGTCAAACTGAAAGTCTATAAAGGAAACATGATCGTTTCAAGCGTGGAATCTCCATACAGTCTGTATTCCGAAGCTTTTGCTACATTTGACGAAGACGATGTCTACAATCAAGGTGATGCTGAAGGCTTCATCAACTTATACGGTTTATCCAGTGTGATTCAGGCTGAAATGAAACAGAAAATGACTTATGGGAAAGCGGCAAATGAAACGGCAGCTCCGCTTCAGTCAGGAATCCATTTATGAGTATGGTACAAGTCGGAGTCATCGGAGCGAGTGGGTATGTCGGATCGGAACTGATTGGGATACTGATGAAACATGAGGGTGTAGACATATCAGGTATCTCATCTGAAAACAATCAGGGTGCAGCGTTCTCGACGCTTTATCCGTCCTTTAAAGGCCAGTATGATGCTCAGTTTGAATCAAATCAGGAAGTGATCAGTAAGTCAGACGTGGTATTCATCTGCCTCCCTCATGGAAAAAGCGAAGGTATGGTGAAACAGTGCATGGATGAAGGAAAAAAAGTCATTGATGCCGGGGCAGATTTCAGACTGAATGATTTAAAACTATATGAAGACTGGTATGAGACAGAGATCACCTACCCTGACCTTCATAAAAAGGCGGTTTATGGTCTGCCTGAAATGAACAAGGAGGCCATCAGTAAAACGTCACTGGTAGCTAATCCAGGGTGTTACCCGACAAGTATCCTACTGGGACTTTATCCTGCCGTGTCGGAGCATCTGATTGATATGGACACGCTGATCATCGATGCTAAGTCCGGTGTGACGGGAGCAGGAAAAAGCTTGTCGGCTGTCACGCATTTCGCCAACAAGAACGAAGGATTTAAAGCATACAAAGCCGGGACACATCGGCATACACCTGAGATTGAAGAGAAGTTAAGTCTGATGGGGGCTGATAATGTAAAAGTATCGTTTGTTCCGCATCTGCTTCCGGTCAACCGAGGCATACTATCTACAATGTATGCGAATCTGAAAAATCAAACAGTACCGCAGCAGATCCATGAGCTATATAAGAATTGGTATGAAGATGATCCTTTCGTTACGGTTCTTGACTATGGCGATCTGCCGGACATCAGTTATGTGACGCATTCCAATCAGTGCCACATCGGGCTGACAGTGGATGAACGGACGAAACGTCTCATAATTGTCAGCGTCATCGACAATATGCAAAAAGGAGCAGCCGGACAAGCTGTACAGAATATGAACATTATGATGGGATTAAAAGAAACCGAAGGACTAGCGATGGCAGCCCCGTCGTTTTGAGGTGATGATAATGAAAACGAGTATAAAAGAAAAACAAGGTAATAAATTGAAAAAGATCAGTGGGAATATTTGTGCCGCCAAAGGCTTCTCTGCTTCGGGTATTCATGCCGGTTTCAAGAAAAAGAGAAAGGATCTGGCACTGATCTATAGTCAGACACCGGCAGCAACAGCAAGTGTCTATACACAGAACAAGGTAAAAGGAGCTCCGCTTGAAATCACTAAACTGCACAGCATGAACGGGTTTGCTCAAGCTCTTATATGTAACAGCGGGAATGCCAACACATGCAACGCGAATGGCCTGGAGATTGCCAGCCAGACCTGTGCACTTGTAGCTGAGGCACTCAATATTTCTGAAACAGATGTCCTGGTGGCTTCAACTGGTGTCATAGGACAGCCGTTGTCGATTGACCCTTTTGTTTCAGGCATGTCAGATCTAGTCGATCAACTGCAGGATGATACTGGGAATGATGCGGCTGAAGCTATTTTGACAACAGATACTGGAATCAAGGAGAGTACAGTTGCTTTTATACTGGATGGCCAGACGGTTCACTTAGGAGGCATTTCTAAAGGAAGCGGCATGATTCATCCCAATATGGCGACTATGCTGGGATTTATAACAACTGACGCAGCGATAGCACCCGATTATTTAAACCAGGTGCTGAAAGACGTCGTATCAGACACCTTTAATATGATCAGTGTGGACGGCGATACCTCCACCAACGATATGGTCACCGTACTAGCAAACGGCCAGGCAGGGAATAAGCCGATCGATTCAGATACAGACCCAGACTATCATGTATTCAAAGAAGCACTGCACACCGTCTGTAAAGACTTGGCGATAGCCATTGCAGATGACGGAGAAGGGGCAGGGACCTTGATTACGTGTAACGTTCTGGACGCCGGAAATGAGCAGCAGGCAAAACTTCTGGCCAAGCAGATCATCAGCAGTAACTTGGTCAAAGCTGCAGTTTACGGAAGAGATGCCAATGTCGGTCGACTACTCTGTGCACTGGGTTACAGCGGGGCTGAACTGGCATATGAACAGATCGATATCTACCTGCGTGACGAATCCTATAAAAGTGTCTGTGTCTGCGAAGAAGGAGCGATCCTGCCATTTGACGAAGATAAAGCCTACGACATTTTAGGCACAGAAAAACTGTTTATCGATATCTATTTATATGAAGGAAAAAGCAAAGCGACGGCCTGGGGATGCGACCTGACTCACGACTATGTCACCATCAACAGTGCCTACAGATCCTGACTGCATAAGAAGGTAAGTAGAAAAAGAGGACAGTCAGCAAATAAAAATAGAGGGAGTACCTATGAATTCATTTGAAATGGCGGAGGTTCTGACAAATGCCCTGCCTCATATTCAGCGATATGACAAGAAAATGGTCGTCATCAAGTACGGCGGTTCAGCAATGATGGACGAGTCACTGAAAAAGAGCGTTCTGAGTGATGCCATGCTTCTGGCAAAAGTCGGAATGAACGTAGTCATTGTGCATGGAGGCGGACCTGACATCAATTACTGGCTGGATAAGGCTGATGTGACCAGTACCTTCGTCAATGGGCTGAGACAGACGAATCTGGAAACGATGGAAATCGTACAGATGGTTCTAGCCGGCAAAATCAATAAAGATCTTACCCGCATGATACAGTCATTAGGCGGCAAAGCGATGGGCATAAGCGGAGTAGACGGCGGCTTAGTCCAGGCGACCTTAAAAAATCCTGAGGACCTGGGAGCTGTTGGAGAAATCAGCCAAGTCAATACAGAAGTCATTGAAGATCTGGTCAGCGTAGGGTACATTCCAGTTATATCCTGTATAGGCATGGATGAAGATGGCAACAGCTGCAATATCAATGCAGATGAAATGGCAGGCGGGATTGCCAAAGCGCTCAATGCGGACAACTTTGTTCTCATGTCAGATGTGCCCGGCGTACTGGAAGATACATCGGATCCGTCGACCCTAATTCAACAAATAGAAATCAGCACTGTAGAACATTTATATCAGAATAACGTGATTAGCGGGGGGATGATACCGAAAGTCAGCTGCTGTAAGGATGCGGTTGAAAACCACGTCAAGCAGGCAGTTATACTGGATGGTCGAATCCCGCATGCACTGATTATTGAATTTCTGACAGACAGCGGTATCGGCACCTTGTTCTACAAAGAAGAAAGAGAAGCTGAAAGGAGCCTGATATGAATACGATCGAGATGACGAATGACTATATCACGCCAACTTACAACCGTCTGGATGTAGTCATTCAGAAAGCAGAAGGCTGTACACTGACTGATGAAGATGGAAAAACCTACCTGGACTTCACAGCCGGGATAGGCGTCAATTCACTTGGTTACAATCACAAGAAATGGGTCGAAGCCACTCAGAATCAGCTGAGTCAGCTCCAGCACATGTCAAACTTGTACTATACTAAACCTGCCGCCGAACTTGCAGGGAAACTGTGCCAAAAGTCGGGCATGCAGCATGTACTTTTCGTCAATTCTGGTGCAGAATCAAATGAAGTGGCCATTAAAACAGCCAGAAAATATGGACATGAAACCCATAAGGATAAACATAAGATACTTACGCTGAAAAATTCTTTTCATGGACGGACAGTGACGACCTTATCTGCCACTGGTCAGGATGTTTTTCATAAATATTTTGACCCGTTCACCGAAGGCTTTGATTTCATTGACGCCGATGAGCCTAAACAGCTTCTTGACAAAGCAGACGATACTGTCTGTGCCATCATGATCGAAGCAATTCAGGGAGAAGGAGGCGTCGTTCCTCTTAAACCTGAATTTACTGAAGCAGTATCCAAAGTCTGTCAGGAAAAAGATATCCTGCTTATCGTCGATGAGGTACAGACGGGGATCGGTAGAACAGGGACCTTATTTGCCTACGAACAGCTGGGGCTAAAACCGGATATCGTGACCAGTGCAAAAGGCCTGGGGAATGGCCTGCCGATCGGTGCGGTATTGTTTGGAGAAAAAGTCGCACATACACTGAAAGCTGGAGACCATGGATCGACATTTGGCGGTAATCCGGTCGCAACAGCCGGTGCAAACATAGTTATAGATACCCTCACTGAGGAGTTTCTGGATCAGGTTAAGGAAAAAGGGGAGTATCTCAAAGCGCAGCTTGAAGCCATTGACGAAGTGGCTGCTGTTTCAGGACTTGGGCTGATGCTTGGAATCAGTCTGAAAAGTCAATCAGTCAAGGATGTCATGCTGAAAGCTAAAGAGGAAGGCATCATGTGTCTGACCGCTAAGGATAAGCTTCGTCTTCTGCCGCCACTGATTGTGACCAGATCTGAAATTGATGAAGCCGTCGCCTGTTTAAAGCATATACTCACGGTTAAAGAAAAGGAGACCATCACATGAATCATTTACTGAAATTATCGGATCTGTCAAAAGATGAGCTGCTTGCGATTCTTGAGACGGGCCACGACTTGAAGAAAAAACTGAAAGCTGGGGAAGAGACCCCCTATTTAAAAGGAAAGACCTTAGGAATGATTTTTCAGAAAGCATCAACGCGTACGCGTGTATCTTTCGAAGTAGGGATGAGTCAACTGGGCGGCAAGCCATTGTATTTGAGTGCACAGGATCTTCAGATGGGAAGAGGAGAATCGATTGAAGATACAGCAAAAGTCCTCTCACGTTACCTTGATGCAATCATGATTCGTACCTATGACCAAAGCGATGTCGAAGCACTGGCAGAGCACGGTTCCATTCCCATTATAAACGGCCTGACGGATCTGTATCATCCGTGTCAGATTCTGGCTGATTTAATGACTGTTCAGGAGTTCAAGGGAGAGGTTGAAGGACTCAAATTCGCCTTTGTCGGAGACGGGAACAATATGGCCAACTCACTGATCGTAGGGGCGCTACTTGCCGGGGCATCAGTTTCTGTTGCCTCTCCCCTAGGTTACCAGCCTGATCAGCATATAATTGATACCTACAAAGACCACCCGGATTTTCTACTGACAGAGAATCCGTATGAAGCAGTCAAGGATGCAGATGTCGTCTTTACTGACGTCTGGGCCAGCATGGGAGATGAAGAAGAAGCCGAACAGAGAAAGCAGATATTTCAAGATCTCTACCAGCTCAATTCAGATTTGTTGTCTGTAGCGAAGTCGGATGTCATGGTGCAGCATTGTCTACCTGCTCATAAAGAGGAAGAAATCACAACTGAAGTATTTAACGAACATGCCGCAGAAATTTTTGAAGAGGCAGAGAACAGACTGCACGTACAGAAAGCCGTTCTCCTTCATTTGATGGGGGTTGCATCTTATGTCAGCTGATCAGAATAAAATCTGGCAGGGACGTTTCAGTGGCCAAAGTGCCGAGGAAGTGGATGTCTTCAATTCATCGATCAGTTTCGACTATGTTCTTTATGAAGAAGACATTAAAGGCAGTATGGCTCATGCAAATATGCTGGGTAAACAGAACATCATTTCCGAAGAGGATGTATCAAGCATTCTGAAGGGACTGGAAGGTATTCTGATGGATATAAACAACGGCGCCCTTCAGTTCGACCCGAAAGCAGAAGATATTCATATGTTTATCGAAGCGGAACTCACCAGTCGGATAGGGGACGCAGGTAAGAAGCTCCATACGGGACGAAGCCGGAATGACCAGGTCGCACTGGATCTGAGGCTATATGTCAAAAAGCAGGCAGCTGAGATCACTGACCAGCTAGAGGCTTTCGAATCGGTACTCATCAATCAGGCAGAGAAGCATACTGAAACGATCATGCCGGGGTATACGCATCTGCAGATTGCACAGCCAGTCACCTTTGCCCATCATCTACTGGCCTATGCGCAGATGATACTGAGAGATATCAAGCGTCTTAAGGAAGTGGCAGATCATACGGACAGCATGCCACTGGGTAATGGCGCACTGGCCGGAACCACCTATCCCCTCGACAGGCAGTTTGTTGCGGATCAACTTGGGTTTAAAACAGTGACGGCCAACAGTCTGGACGGTGTTTCGGACAGGGATTTCGTTATGGACCTGGCTTATGCCTTGAGCATGGTCATGATGCACCTGTCCAGACTCTCAGAAGAAATTATTTTATGGTGCTCACAGGAGTTTAAATTCGTCGAACTGGATGATGCCTTTGCAACAGGATCATCCATTATGCCGCAGAAGAAAAACCCGGATGTGGCCGAACTGGTCCGCGGGAAAACGGGGCGCACCTATGGAAATCTTCAGACCCTTCTGACCATGATGAAAGGCATCCCGCTCGCCTATAACAAGGATATGCAGGAAGACAAGGAAGCCTTATTCGACAGCATCAGCACAGTTAAGCTCGCCTTGTCAGCCATGATTCCAATGGTGGAGACAATGAGTGCTAATGTCGACCGCATGCGTGACGCGGCGTCTAAAGGCTTCATCAATGCGACAGATTGTGCGGATTACCTGACCAAAAGAGGACTGCCCTTCAGAGAAGCATACGGAGTGATCGGTAGGCTCGTGAAGTATTGTATCGAGGAAGACCTCACGCTGGAAGAACTGCCTCTCGAGACCTATCAATCCTTTCATGAACTATTCGAGCAGGATATTTACTCTGTCATCGACTTGTCCACCTGTGTGAATAAACGGGACATTAAAGGCGGACCCGCTCCGTCAGCTGTGAAAAAACAGCTCGCCGTACTGAAAGAGCAGCTGGAAATTGTAGATTAGAAATGTGTAAAGCGGTGTGACTGTAGTTCAGAGTGAAAGGATGAGATGAACTGCATTATCGAAGCAATAGACTCTACTTCAGCATGCAAAATTCCGGCTGAACTTTACTGAGTATAAAAAGAATGCAGTTCAGGACCCAATTAAGGTTCTGAACTGCATTCTGCCGTGCCGAAAGTATACTTCAGCAGCTGCAGACTGCCTAAACTAAAGCCTATACGACATGATTTTTCAAACTAGTCGGCTGCCTTCATACTCAAAGCAGTCTGGGCCGCATGCATACCGGCCAGTCTGCCTGTAATAAAGGCACCAGTGATATTGTATCCGCCAGTGTAGCCGTTGTAGTCCAGTATTTCACCGGTGAAATACAGATTCTGCATCAGCTTGCTTTCCAGAGTCTTAGGATTCACTTCTTTCGTGTGAACACCGCCACCTGTAACAAATGCTTTTTCAATCGGAAGAGAGCCATGAACATTGAAACGGAAATCCTTCAAGAAGGTAATAAGGGCGTCGACTTCTTTAGGCGTCAACGTCTTGAAGGCACGTTCACTGTCGATCCCGGCCTGTTCCAGTCCAAACAAGATGTAGCGCTCAGGTCCGAACTGCTTCATAGTATTCTTCATGCTCTTTTCGCCTTCTTTTTTCATCAGGCGTTCAATGGTCTGCTTAAGCGATCCTGGTGTCTCATCCGGCAGACTGTCCAGACTCATGACAGCATGATCAGTCTTATCGCGCTTCATCGTCTGCAGAACAAACATAGAACATCGCAGAACAGCTGGTCCGGAGATGCCGAAGTGAGTGAAGATCATATCCATTCGGTGGGAGATAGCCTGTTTTCCTTTTTTATTAATGACTTTTAAGTCAACATCTCTTAGAGAAATCCCCTGAAGTGTGCGGTCCTGAATGAACGGTTCTTCAGACGTGATCGGCACTTCCGTCGGATACAGTTCCTTGATCGTGTGTCCGGCTTTTTTCGCCCACTTGTAGCCGTCACCAGTTGACCCGGTTTTAGGCATGGCGCGTCCGCCAGTCGACAGAATAACCGAATGGGCATAAAGGACACGTCCATCCATAAGTTTTACTCCATTGACAGCACCGTCTCTATAGAGCACCGTTTCAACAGGTGCATTGGTATGCACGTCAACTTTTGATTCTTCCATAATCTGAGTCAGGGCATTGACGATCGTCCGGGACTTGTCCGTGATCGGAAACATTCGTCCGTGGTCTTCTTCCTTCAGCTTGATTCCACGAGACTGGAAAAAATCCATAATATCGTAGTTGTCATACTGATAAAACGCACTGTAAAGAAAGCGTCCGTTCCCAGGTATATGAGTAATGATTTCTTCTTTATCTCTATTGTTAGTGACGTTACAGCGGCCATTTCCAGTTACCAGAAGCTTACGGCCGACGAACTTGTTCTTTTCGACCAGTCCGACAGTCGCTCCGTGTTCCGCGGCTGAAATAGCAGCCATCATGCCGCTCGTGCCGCCACCGACGACTAGTACATCATAATGAGTCATTTGTGTTCCTCTTTTCTCTAAAAACCTGCATCCTTGACACTTTACCATAATAATGACGGCCTAGCCACAGGATTACGCATTCCTCACATTTTTGTCAGAATTCGCTTGTATGTAATGGATTACACGCTTTAAACTGAAAAAGTAAACAGTTAGAAAACAGACAATAGGAGGAATAAATATGGGATTTAGAAAAGACTTTTTATGGGGCGGCGCTACTGCAGCCAACCAGCTTGAAGGGGGATACGATCAAGGTGGACGAGGACTGGCTAACGTCGATGTTGTACCGATCGGAGAAGACCGTCCGGCTATCACTACAGGTCAGATGAAGCACTTCGATTTCGATGAGGACCATTTCTATCCGGCTAAAGAAGCCATCGATCATTACAATCGTTTCAAAGAAGATATTGCTTTGTTCGGAGAAATGGGATTCAAGACATACCGCCTGTCTATTGCATGGACACGTATTTTTCCTAAAGGCGATGAAAAAGAGCCTAACGAAGAAGGTCTAAAATTCTACGAAGATGTATTTAAAGAATGCCACAAGCATGGCATCGAACCTTTAGTAACGATTACTCACTTCGACTGCCCGATGCATTTAATTAAAGAGTATGGCGGATGGCGCAACCGTAAAATGATTGATTTCTACGAAAACCTTACACGCACGCTGTTCACTCGTTACAAAGGTCTGGTTAAATACTGGCTGACATTCAATGAAATCAACATGATTCTGCATGCACCATTTATGGGTGCCGGACTGGCATTTGAAGAAGGCGAAAATCAGAAGCAGGTGAAATACCAGGCTGCACACCATGAACTGGTTGCGAGTGCACTGGCAACTAAGATTGCTCATGAAGTGGATCCGGAAAATCAGGTCGGATGTATGCTGGCCGCAGGAAAATATTACCCTAATACGCCTCATCCAAGAGACGTTCGTGCCGCTCAGGAAGCCGATCATGAGAACTACTTCTTCATCGATGTTCAGTCGCGTGGAGAGTACCCTGCATACGCACTGAAAGAACTGGAACGTGAAGGCATCGAGATCGAAATGACTGAAGAGGACAAGGCTCTTCTTAAAGAGCATACTGTTGACTTCATTTCATTCTCTTACTATTCATCCCGCGTTGCATCAGGCGATCCAAAGGTAAACGAGAAAACGGCTGGAAATATCTTTGCTTCAGTTAAGAACCCCTATCTTGAAGCCAGCGAATGGGGATGGCAGATCGACCCACTTGGGCTGCGCATAACAATGAACGATATTTACGACCGTTATCAGAAGCCATTATTCATCGTTGAAAATGGACTGGGAGCCATCGACGAGCCGGACGAAAATGGCTACGTGGAAGATGACTACCGCATCGACTATCTTGCAGCACATATCGACGCAATGAAAGATGCCGTTGAACTTGACGGAGTAGACTTGATGGGCTATACCTCATGGGGCTGTATCGACTTGGTCAGTGCCGGAACAGGCGAAATGAAAAAACGTTACGGCTTCATCTATGTTGACCGTGATAACTATGGAAACGGAACGCTTGAACGCAAACCTAAGAAATCCTTCAACTGGTACAAAAAAGTTATCGCATCAAATGGCGAAGACTTGAGTAATGACTAAGTATGATATTTTGACAAAAAGAACCCTCCGATTTTTTGAGGGTGCTGAAAAACCTCTATTCTACCTATGATTTCGATAGATAGAATAGGGGGTTTTTAGTATAATATATGTAAGCGTTACGAAAATGAAGGAGTGTTGAGAATGTTGTCTTCACAAGAACAGCTACTATTAAGTCCTCATATGGATTTATATGATAAATTAATTCCAAAAGACCATTTATTAAGACAATTAAACGAACTCGTTGATTTCTCTTTTATTTACGAAGAACTATCTGATAAATATTGCCAAAAAAATGGTCGTCCAGCTGAAAGTCCGATAAAAATGTTTAAATACCTTCTGTTGAAGGTTATTTACGATTTATCTGATAGAGATTTAGTTGAACGTGCTAAATATGATTTATCATTCAAATATTTTTTAGGCCTTATCCCTGAAGATGAGGTTATTCATTCGACAGCCCTCACTAAGTTTCGAACACTTCGTCTAAAGGATATAAATCTATTAGATTTTCTCATTAATAAGACCGTTGAAATTGCCTTAGGCAATGATTTAATCGATTCCCGTAGTTTAATCGTTGATGCGACCCATACTTTATCAAAATATTCTGCACGAAAACCTCAAGAGGTTCTTCATGAACGTGCGAAGCAGTTGCGGAAATCTGTTTATCAAATAAATGAATCGATGAAAACTGAATTTCCCAAACGAAATGATAGAGATGATTTAGAGGCAGAAATTGATTATTGTCAAGATTTAATCGAAGTCGTGGAAACCAATGATATCCTTATGAATTATCCTAAAGTGAAAGAAAAAGTCAATATTTTAAAAGAGAATATCGAAGATGACATTAATCATTTAAATTCCTTAGGAAAAGACGAGGCAAAGATTGGCTATAAATCAGCCGCCGATTCTTTTTTAGGCTATAAAACTCATCTTGCTATAACGGATGAGCGAATCATCACAGCTGCGACAATAACGACTGGTGAAAAATCAGACGGTAAGGAATTAGAAACTTTAATTAACAAAACCGTTGATCAAGGACTTATTATTGAAGAAGTCATTGCGGACGCTGCCTATTCTGGAAAAGATAATATTAAAATGGCTCACAAAGAAAATATTCATTTAATAGCCAAATTAAATCCAATTGTGAGTGAAGGTACACGCAAAGGACATAAAGAGTTTGAATTTAATAAGGATGCCGAAATGGTTGTTTGTCCGGCAGGACATCAAGCCACACGTAAAGCAAGAACTGGCAGAAAAAACACAAATAAAAATCAATGTATGACCTATTATTTTGATATCGAAAAGTGTAGGCAGTGTCCACTAAAAAAAGGGTGTTATAAGAACACAAAAGAAAAAACCTATTCTATTACTTTAAAAAGCCAGGAACATCAGTACCAGATGAAGTTTGAACAAACTGAATACTTCAAAAAACGTTCTAAACAACGATATAAAATTGAAGCAAAAAATAACGAGTTGAAGAACCGTCATGGATATAAAGTGGCGAAATCATCTGGTTTATTTGGCATGGATATACAAGGAGCCACTACGCTCTTCGTGGTGAATATGAAGCGAATAATTAAGCTCAAGAGCGAGAATGAAGAAAAATTAATAGAAAACAAACAAAAATAATCAGTGCTACCTGTGTAAATGCCTTGAAATTTACCAGATAATCACTGATTATTTATTTTACCCATTTATAGACCTTAAAAAGGGTTTCTTTTTCAGCACCCTCGATTTTTTGAAGGGTTCTTTTTGTCTATCGCCTCAAAGACCGGCTATAATAAGGTTGTAGAAATACTAGTAAAAAATTAAAGGAAACTAAATCATGACTTTGATTAGAGAACTGACTCATGAGTATTTTGAAAACGCTTGTCAGTTAAATGTTTACTCTTTTCATTTCAAGGAAACGGAAGACAGTAAGGAAAGACTATTCAATGAACTTGCTTATGGTCAGGTTTTGGGGTCGTTCTCTGATGATCGGCTGACCAGCGTTTTGATTATTTTTCCAACTGACAGTAGACTATGTTAAACTAAAAAATAACAATTTGAATTTAACAGGAGGAGTAGAGATGACCTCAGTCATGTGGTTTAGAAGAGATTTACGACTGGAAGACAATACAGCGCTGAAACACGCCTTTGAAGAATCGGATCAGCTTATCCTGCTTTTTCATGTTAATCCAGAACAGTTTCTGAAAGATGGCGCGACAAACCAAGTCAGCTTTTTTAATAGTGTAAAGATACTTGAGGCATCAATTGAAGAACAAGGTGGAAAGTTACATATACTATTTGGTGAGATTGAAGACTGTTTTAAGAAGCTGAAAGAAACGTTCCCTGACTGGTCAGATGTGTTTATTAACAGAGACGAAAAAGGTTATGGACTGCAGAGAGATAAAAAGATGGCCCAGTTTTTCAAGGAACATGACATCAAAGCACATGGATTCTTTGACCACCATATCCATTATGCTACTGAAATAAAAACAAAGTCAGATACCCTATACAAAGTATTTACCCCTTACTTCAGACAGTGGAAAGAAATAGGGAAGCCTGATCCGGTGACCGTTGATTTTCAGAAAGATAAACTGGTTTCATCATCTGAATTTAATGATCATCACGAGCGGTTCCAAAAATTCTACGATAAACAAGTTGAGATAAACAGTCAGTCCAAGGTTGAAGAGCTGGAACAGGGAAACAAAGCCGCTCACCAGAAACTCGACGACTTCATCGAAGAGAAACTGAGTGAGTATAAGGAAGCACGAGATTATCCTTTGAAGGATGGCACGAGTCGAATGTCTCACCATTTAAGGGCTGGAGAAATATCGGCACGTACAGTCTATTCAAAAATAAAGGCAGCGCCTGACTCAAAAGGAAAAGAAACCTTTATTCAGGAACTGGCCTGGCGTGATTTCTACAACATGGTCTACTATGCCTACCCTGATCAGAAAGAAAAAGAAGTGGATGAAAACTTCAGCAGGGTAGAGTGGGACAACAATGAAGAGAATTTCGAAAGATGGAAAGAAGGCAGAACAGGGTTTCCAATCGTGGATGCGGCTATGCGTCAGCTTAAGCATAAAGGGTGGATGCATAATCGACTGAGAATGATTACAGCCTCATTTCTGACAAAAGACTTGCTGATTGACTGGCGATGGGGAGAGAAATACTTTCAGACCCGTCTGGTAGATTATGATCCCTGCAGTAATATCGGAGGCTGGCAGTGGGCTGCATCAACCGGAACAGACGGTGTGCCCTACTTCAGGATTTTTAATCCGACAACTCAGTCCGAACGCTTTGATAAGAAGGGAGATTTTATCCGACTGTATGTCCCGGAACTGAAAGCCATCGACACTAAAAAAATACACGAACCCTCAACACTTACAAAAGAAGAACAGGAAGAATTTGGAGTCATTATTGGTGAAGATTATCCTGAGCCGATCGTTAACCATAAGCGAAGCAGAGAACTGGCTATTCAGGCCTATGAAGAAAGCAAGAAGAAGGTCCTGGGTGAACATGATTAAATAATAAATAATAAATGAAAAAAAGACAGCTCCCTTAAAAGAAGAGCTGTCTTTTAAATGTCGTGAAAACCGTATTTATTTTAAAGTGTGATCAGGACAAGAAAGCCGATAAGGTTATTGATAAAGTGGAAGAAAATAGCGGCTTCGACTGAACGGGTTCGCTTAGCTGCATAGCCGAACAGCAGACCCATACCGACATAAGTATATACAGCCACTATTGATGTGGGAACATGGACAAGTCCGAACAATACAGACGTAATGATCAGAGTCAACCAGCTGACGTCATTGTGTTCTTTGCGGAAAAAGATAATTCCTCGGAAGAGCCATTCCTCAACAAGTGGAGCGGCGATCACTATAGTTATGAACAGCATCCATGTCGGTGTGTCAGTTGCCATCGCTTCAATCGCTTCCTGATTGATAAGTAGACCATCTCCAACAATGTACTCGAGAACTGATCCACCAATATTGAACAATACATATCCAACTGGTATATACCAGGCAAGAAACTTCCAGTCTTCACCAGTTAGACCAGGAAGGATTGTCCATTCGCTTCGGGACAGGCGTTTCCTGTTCATCAGTGGGATTTTTTTCGCATAAATAATGATGACCGACAGGACGAGACCTCCTGCAAAAGCAATGAAGGTCATGACCCCTTCCAGCTGTACGAATGACTGAAGCAGTTCCTCCTGTGACAGATGAGCGTTCATTAAACCGAAAACAAGACCGAACAAAATGGAGATAATGAAAGGGAAAATAATAGGTGAGACCAGCCACATCAGAATCTGATCGCTGATTTTCGTTCTTCTTAATGGAAATCCTTGTAAAAATCGCAATAGTAGTCCTCCTAAGTATGATATGTGTTTCAGTATAACAGACAGCCGGCATTAATTGGGAATCATCTGAATTTATATCGACTCACATTTTTATAGACTAGGAAACAGCATGCTGAATAGTCAGGCACAAGAAAAATAAAAAGAAAAGCGTTTTCTATTGACAAAACAAAATGAGATGTTAAACTAAATGTGTAATCGGTTACAGATTGAGGGTGAGAAAAATGGTAACGATCAAACAAGTAGCAGAATATGCAGGCGTATCCGTTGCAACAGTCTCCAGGACTTTAAATGACAGCGGATACGTAGGTAAAGAATCCAGAAAAAAAGTGGAAGAAGCGATCAAAGTATTGGGGTACTATCCTAATGAGGTGGCGCGTTCACTTTATCAGAAAAGCTCCAAGATGATCGGTCTGCTATTGCCCGATATCTCTAACCCGTACTTTCCACTGCTGGCAAAAGGGGTAGAAGACTATGCACAGCAGAATGGCTATATGGTCATATTAGGAAATGTGGAAGACAACGCAGATAAAGAAGACAGGTATGTCAAATTTTTCTCTCAATATAATATCAGTGGCATACTGTCCGCTGCATCAGGAAAAAGAAAGAACAACAACCGTGTCCCATATGTCCTTCTTGACAGAGCATTGGAGGAAGAAAACTACTCCATTTCAACGGATGATCGACTTGGCGGGAAGCTGGCAGGTCAAGCTGTCCTCGAATCAAGAGGGAAAAATATCATCGTCATGGCTGGCCCAAGACATGTTTCAGGAGCTAACGACCGTCTGTCCGGTGCATTGTCAGTTCTAAACGCTGCAGGGGCGAGTTACAGAGTATTTGAAACAGAAACCTTTCAAGTGGACAAGGCAGAAGAAACAGCGCAGAAGCTCTTTAATACATTCAAGTCTTTCGACAGTGTCATTGCGAGTAATGATGTGTTTGCTCTGGCAGGAATGAAAGAAGCGATCAAACGGAAACACAGGATACCAGAAGATATTCAGATAATCGGCTATGATGACATGCTTTTCAGCAGACTGATGTATCCAGGGCTGACCACCATAGCTCAGCCTGCATATGAAGTTGGCTTTAAAGGAGCCAAGATGCTCGTCGATCTGATTGAGAAGAAAGTAATCATCGATAAGATAGTGAAATTGCAGCCTGAGCTGATCAGAAGAGATTCATTAAGATAGAAGGAGATAGATCGTATGGCACAGATAACAGTAATAGGTAGTATATCAATTGATTTTGTAGTAGAAACAAAAAAACTCCCGATGATGGGAGAGACAGTAGAGGGAGAAGTATTCAGAACCAGCTTTGGCGGGAAAGGCGCCAACCAGGCCGTTGCAAGTGCCCGTTTAGGTGCTGAAACGACTATGCTTGGAGCAGTTGGCAAAGACCCATTTGGAAGCGAATTACTTAAGAACCTTGAAGAAAATGGCGTAGATGCAGACAATGTGGAACGGGTTACACACTCATCGGGGTCAGCTTTCATAACGCTTGTTGATGGAGATAATTCAATCATATATGTTCCAGGTGCAAACGGGGCCTATATGCCAGAGATGCTCGACCGAGTCATTGAAGAAGAAAAAGTCTTTCAGAATAGTGATCTGGTACTGGTTCAAAACGAAACGCCAGTCGATACCGTCGAGCATCTGATCAGACGATGCAACGAGATAGGAATTCCTTTGCTTCTGAATCCTGCCCCGGCCCGGGAATTACATTCGTCACTTATTGACCAGGTCACGTTCCTGACCCCTAACGAAACCGAATGTTCAGTCCTCTTTCCGGGAGAAGATATTGAAACTGTGCTCGCAAAGTATCCGAATAAATTGATTGTTACCTTGGGTAGCAGTGGAGCGGTTTATCATGATGGACAGGGGATTCAACGCATTCCATCGATAAAAGTAGAACAGGTTGTAGATACCACAGGAGCAGGGGACACCTTCAACGGAGCATTTGCCTTTGCTTATGCATCCGGATTGGCCCTTCATGACAGCATCCGATTCGGGAATATAGCAGCTGGGCTGTCGATTCAGAAAGCTGGTGCTCAGAGGGGAGCACCAATATTAGAACAGATGAAGGAGCATGAGGACTTTGAAAAAGAATGGAATTTTAAATAGCGAAATAAGTAAAGTGCTGGCCGATTTAGGACACACGGATGAACTAATCATTGCCGACTGCGGCCTGCCGATACCTTATGGGGTCAAAAAAATCGATCTTGCATTGACGTTGGGCACTCCTGGATTTATGGATGTGATGAATGCAGTCGTAAACGATATGAAAGTTGAACACATTATACTTGCTGAAGAAATCAGGGAAAAGAATCAGGCGGTCCACGAGCAAATCATAAGTAGGATAGAGCAGGAAGGAACGGAGTCTTCTTATCTGACACACGAAGCGTTTAAGAAGCGGTCAGCCCAGGCAAAAGCGATTATCAGGACAGGAGAAATCACCCCTTACGCAAACGTGATTTTACAGGCAGGCGTACTTTTTTAGGAGGGAATTATCGTGCAAGTAGAAATGAAAGGGATCACAAAAGCTTTCGGTGAAAACAAGGTGCTTAAAGGGGTAGACTACAGCCTTCACTCCGGAGAGGTTCATGCCTTGATGGGAGAAAATGGTGCAGGTAAATCGACGCTCATGAACATTCTGACAGGTCTGCACAAAAAAGATAGTGGAGAAGTGCTTATAAATGATGAAGAAAGAGTATACGCCAACCCGAAAGAAGCGGAAAAAAATGGTGTGAGTTTTATCCACCAGGAAATGATTACCTGGCCGGACATGACAGTACTTGAAAATATGTTTATGGGGAAAGAAATCAGAAATAAACTAGGTTGGGTTCAGACAAGAGAAATGGAGAAGAAAGCTGAATCAGTTTTCAGTGAACTAGGTATCGATATTTCTTTTGACCGAACGATGAAAACGCTAAGTGTCGGACAGCAGCAGCTGGTTGAAATCGCCAAGACACTTTTGAACGATGCAGAAGTGATCATCATGGACGAACCTACAGCCGCATTGACTGACAGAGAGATCCGTACGCTGTTCAAGATCATCAGACAGCTTCAGAAGAAGGACGTGGCTCTGGTCTACATTTCGCACCGTATGGAAGAGATTTTTGAAATAAGTGATCGCGTAACGGTCATGAGAGACGGGGTATCCATTAGTACGAAAGCTACAAAGGACACCAGCTATGACGAAATCGTCAGACACATGGTTGGTCGGGATCTGGAAGACTATTATCCTGAAATGGATAATGCTCAAGGAGAAGCGGTACTTGAAGTGCGCAACCTAACTCACCTCCCAGATTACGAGGACATCTCCTTTAAATTACATTCGGGAGAAATACTTGGCTTTTCCGGACTAATGGGTGCCGGGCGGACAGAAATCATGAGAGGGATTTTTGGGATAGACAAAATTGACAGTGGAGATATTTACCTTGATGGTGAGAAAATCGACATCAGCACACCAAATGATGCAGTTAAGAGAGGCATAGGATTCCTTACAGAAGACAGGAAGTCTGAGGGGCTGATCCTTGATTTCTCAGTTAGAGATAATATCAGTATGACTGCCTTCGAGGAATTCTCGAAAGGAGGCTGGATCAATGACAAGGAAGAAGAAGAGTTTGTCGATCTGCTGATTAAGAGACTGACGGTAAAAACTGCTCATATGGAACTGCCGGTAGGCGCACTTTCCGGAGGGAATCAGCAGAAAGTGGTTCTGGCTAAATGGATCGGAGCCGGTTCACGTGTACTGATACTTGATGAACCGACTAGAGGTGTAGACGTCGGAGCCAAACGTGAAATCTATATTTTAATGAAAGAACTGGCGGAACGCGGTGTCGGAATTATTATGGTTTCAAGCGATCTGCCGGAAGTAATCGGCGTCAGCAATCGCGTACTCGTCATCCACGAAGGAACTATTTCAGGAGAATTGAAGCGTGAGGAATTATCCGAAGAACGCATCATGACTCTGGCTACAGGAGGAGGATAATGGAAACTAAAAATGCAGCAGTAACAAGAAAAAAGGAAAGACGGAGTGACCTGTACCGGAAACTGGGTCCGCTGATTGCGCTGATCGTACTGATGCTTATCGTAACAGTACTGAATGTCAACTTTATCAGGCCGGCAAATCTGCTTAACTTGTTAAGACAGGTATCGGTCAATGCACTAATTGCCTTTGGTATGACATTTGTCATTATCACTGGAGGAATCGACTTGTCAGTTGGGTCGACCTTGGCTTTGTCCAGTGCACTGACAGCCGGGATCATTTCCATCGGTGTCCCACCAGTTCTCGCGATAGTAACCGGACTGCTTATTGGAGCATTCCTCGGCATGATCAATGGGCTGCTCATAACTAAAGGGAATGTGGCACCATTTATTGGAACGCTGGCAACAATGACTATATATAGAGGATTGACTCTCGTTTACACAGAAGGAAACCCGATTACAGGGTTCGGCGGCGGATTTGCCTTCCAGTTCTTCGGTAGAGGATACCTGTTCGGCATTCCTTTCCCTGTCATCATCACAACAGCTGCCTTCATTATCCTATTCGTCATTCTTCACAAGATGACATTCGGGCGTAAGACATTTGCTATCGGAGGAAATGAGCAGGCAGCATACATTGCCGGGATCAAATCAGATCGTGTAAAAACTATGGTTTATGCGATTTCAGGAATGATGTCAGCCCTGGCTGGACTGATTCTGACTTCACGTCTGAATTCAGCTCAACCAACGGCAGGAACAGCTTATGAACTGGATGCTATTGCGGCAGTCGTTATTGGGGGAACAAGTCTGGCAGGTGGAAAAGGACGGATCGTAGGCACACTGATTGGTGCACTGATTATCGGAACATTGAATAACGGATTGAACTTGCTGGGGGTTTCAAGTTTTTATCAGCAAGTGGTTCGAGGGATCGTCATCATCATTGCGGTACTATTGGATAGAAAAAATAAGAAAACATAAAATGGAGGAATTACAATGAAAAAACTTATCGGATTACTCTCACTATCAGCAGTTCTGGCACTAAGTGCATGTGGAGCAGCCACACTTGAAGGAGACCAGGCAGGAGATAACGGGGAAGTGGAAGAACTGGCGGCTGAAGACATTACCATCGGTCTTTCAATCTCAACGTTGAACAATCCTTTCTTCGGAGATCTGCAGCGGGGCGTGGTTGAAGCAGCTGAAGAGAACGGATCAACTGTCCGTTCTGTAGACGCACAAGATGATACAGCAACTCAGATCAATGGCATCGATGACCTCATTCAGCAAGGTGTGGATATTTTACTGATCAACCCTGTAGACTCTGATGCGATTACACCAGCCATCGAGTCAGCCAATTCTGCGGGGATTCCTGTCATTACAATCGACCGTTCCAGTGAAGGCGGAGATGTTCTGACGTTCATCGCTTCAGATAACATAGAAGGTGGCGAAATGGCGGCTGAATTTATCATTGATCTTGTGGGTGAAGATGCTGATGTTGTACAGCTTGAAGGCGTTCCTGGCGCATCTGCGACTAACGAACGTGGAGAAGGATTCATGAACGTGGCTAATGACCGTCTGAACGTTGTGGAAAGCCAGTCAGCAAACTTCAACAGATCTGAAGGTCTGACTGTAATGGAAAATATTATCCAGTCCTATTCAGATATCGAAGCCGTTTTTGCTCAAAACGATGAAATGGCTCTAGGTGCGTTAGAAGCACTGGAAGCAGCCGGTATGACTGATGTCATTGTCGTCGGATTCGATGGAAACGATGATGCGCTGGCAGAAATCGAAGCTGGTCGACTGGACGCAACTATTGCACAGCAACCTTATGAAATGGGAACGATTGCTGTAGATACTGTCTACGACTACTTCTCAGGCGGAACGATCGATGAAGAAATCGGCGCACCACTTGAACTGATCAGCGCGGAATAAAGAAAGTTAGAAAGGTATGAATAAGTGTCCGTTCCATTTAGGGACGGGCATTTTTATCGTTATTGCTGAAGTCCTGTTTTGTTGAATCAAAACTATAAGTCATTATTTAGGAAGTAGAGAAAATTAATATATGAGAGAACTATTGTTTAAGTAATACTGTTCAATTTGGATTAATATAGATAGTTGACTATTTTAAATAATTTTTAATTTGTAAGGATGAACAGGTAATAATTTAATGTCGAGCATGATTTTTGTAATTACTGTGATTATGTAAAGGGTAAAAATAAGAGAAAGTACTTGCAAATTATTTTATTTTGTTTTATCTTGTATATAACAAAAAAACAAACCATTAGACTCGAGGTGTGAAATGAAGTTAGATGAAATTGGGGATATAAAATTGGGAATAGCATTGAATCGAAAAAAAGCAGAGATTGATTCGAACATTAAAGAACGCTATTCAGTAGTTTCGGTAAAAAATGTTAATGAAGAAGGATATTTTAATAATGAATCGTTCGACATATTTCTAAGTACTGAGAGCTTATCTCAAAGGTATTTTGCTCAAACAGGAGATATCCTCATGAGACTCACTGACCCCAATACTGCAGTTTACGTAAGTCAAGAGCAAGATGGCTTACTTATTCCTTCGTATTTTGTCCAAATCAAAATTTATGATAAACGCTATCTCCCAGAGTATGTTGCCTGGTATTTAAATAGCGAACAGACTAAACGTGAATTACGAAAAGTCCAATCAGGCACTCGTGTGACAAGCACAAGTAAAAAAGTACTGGGCACATTAGAGATAAAAGAGTTACCTGTTGATAAACAGCAAAAACTCATAGAAATGACTCAACTGCATCAAAAAGAAAAAATGTTATATAAAAGAATCATCAAAGAAAAAGAAAAACAGCTAGCTGCTGCGACAGCGAAAATAATGGCTGATTAAACGGAGGAAGACAAATGACTGAAAGAGTGACACAACAACAAATTAATAGTGTACTATGGCAAGCGGCGGATACATTTAGAGGGAAGATAGACTCAAGTATCTATAAAGATTATATTTTAACGATGCTATTTATGAAGTATATCAGTGATACATATAAAGAGCATCTGGGAGAATATACTAATCGTTATAATGGGGATGAGACACGCATAGAGAGAGCTCTTTCAAGAGAACGGTTCGTATTGGAAAAAGATGCAACATTCGATTATATATACAGCAAACGTAACGATCCGGCCATTGGAGAAATCATCAACAAAGCTTTGGAAAAAATTGAAAATGAAAATACTGGCAAGTTGCGCGGTGTATTCCGTAATATCGACTTTAACTCTGAAACAGTACTAGGTAAAACGAAAGACAGAAATGCAACACTTCGTACTTTACTTGAAGACTTCAACACCTTAACACTAAAACCGTCAGTGGTAGGACGAGAAGACGTTATTGGAGATTCCTATCAGTATATGATCGAACAGTTTGCATCGGATGCTGGGAAAAAAGGTGGAGAATTTTTCACGCCATCTATGTTATCTGAATTACTTGCACGACTTGTTCATCCTCAAGAGAATGACCGTATTTATGATCCGACGTGTGGATCAGGGTCATTACTAATTAAAGTAGCGAATCAAGTGCCGAATAAAAAGGTGCAAATTTACGGACAAGAACGAAATGGTCAGACTCATTCTCTTGCTATTATGAATATGTATCTGCATGGCATTGATGATGCGAAGCTAGAATGGGGCGATACCCTATCCAACCCTCTTCACTTGGAAGAGGACAAACTAATGAAGTTCCAGCGTATTGTAGCTAATCCACCATTTTCACTTGATAAATGGGCAGAAGGTTTTTCAGACGGTACAAATGGAAAAAAGTTTAAGATGGAAGCGTCACTCGACCCGTATCACCGATTCGATTGGGGTGTACCGCCAACCACTAAAGGAGATTATGCCTTCGTTCAGCACATGTTACATTCGTTAGCACTAGGAGGAACAATGGCCACTATTTTACCGCATGGTGTGTTGTTTAGAGGGTCAAGTGAAGGTAAAATACGTAAAGAAATTGTTGAGACTAACTTACTTGATGCTGTAATTGGTGTACCAGGTAATCTATTCTTCGGTGTCAGCATACCGGCAGTTGTCCTTGTCTTCAAAAAGAATAGAAATCGTGATGATGTGCTGTTTATTGATGCATCTGCCGATGAGTATTTTGAAAAAGGGAAGAATCAGAATAAATTACGTGAAGAAGATATTCAGCGAATCGTAGAAACGTATGATAAGTTCGAGACAATTGATAAATACTCTTATGTAGCTTCTAGGGATGAAATTAAGGAAAATGATTATAACTTAAATATCCCTAGATACGTGGATACCTTTGAAGAAGAAGAGCCTGTAGATATGGCAAAAGTAAAACAGAATATTAATGAGATTAAATCAGAAATTGCAGAAGTTGAAAAACAAATGCAAGCATATCTCGAAGAGTTAGGATTGTAGGTGATAATGTGATTGTAAATGAAAAAAATGCAAACAAGGTAACCAAAGTTGGAAATATTCCTTTAGACTGGTCTCTAGTGGAATTAGATGAGGTAGCAGAGGTTATTGATGGGGATAGATCTTCTCGTTATCCAAACCAAGATGATATTGTAAAACAAGGAGTCTTGTTTTTGAGTACTAAAAATATCAATGGTTCATACTTCTCATTTAATGAGAGAAGGTTTATCACTGAAGAAAAGTATAAAACGATTACCAAAGGTAAATTGAGGAAAAATGATTTAGTTATCACTATGAGAGGAAGTATTGGTAAAGTCGCTTTATTCAAGAGTGTAGAATTTGATAGAGCGTTAATAAACGCACAAATGTCTATTATTAGACCGGAAAAGATTAATAGTAAATATTTATGGATGGCGCTCAATTCAATTATTATGCCGAGACACTTGAGAATAATCACATCAGGTTCAGCTCAACCGCAACTTACAAAAAAAGATGTAAAAAAAATACCAATAATAGTACCATCCGAAAGAGAACAGAGTGAAATAGTTAATATTCTTTCTACTTGGGACAAAGCAATCGAACTAAAGCAGCAATTAATCGATTTGAAAAAAGAACAGAAAATAGGTTTAATGCAGAAGTTGTTGACAGAAAAAAATTTTATGATAGAACATCAATCGTATAGTAAGAAGTTAGGAGATATATGTAATATTTCTACGGGGGATAAAAATAACCAAGATAAAATTAAAGACGGCGAATACCCGTTCTTTGTTCGTTCTGAAAATATAGAAAAAATAAATACGTATTCTTATAACGGAGAAGCAATATTAATACCAGGTGATGGCAGAATTGGTCAAATATTTCATTATATTAATGGAAAGTTTGACTTTCATCAGAGAGTTTATAAGATTAGTGACTTTTCAGGAAATGTTAGTGGGAAATATATTTATTATTATTTAAATAAATTCTTTTTAAAACATGCTTTGAAGTTCTCAGCGAAGGCTACTGTAGACTCACTCAGAAGGCCTATGCTAACAGACTTCTGTATAGAATTACCTAGTCTTGAAAAACAGAACAAGATAGTAGAAATTTTGGATGTAGTTCAAAAACAAATTGATCTGCAAAATATAGAACTGAATGTGTTAAAAGAGCAAAAAAAAGGCCTCATGCAACAACTATTAACCGGAAAAACAAGAGTGAAGGTGTAAACCTTCCTCTTTTCTACATATATGGAGGTGGAGACATGCAAACGCCGAAAAGTCATGAGCTAGCGATTAGTCAAGAGCCTGCTTTACAAGTATTGACAGAGCTTGGCTACACATATTTGTCACCAGAGGAAGCAGAACGAAAGAGAAAAAGCTTATATGACGTCTTACTGTTAGATGTACTGGAAAGTCAGTTGAAGAAGTTGAATCAATTTGAGTACAAAGATGAGACTTATGCTTTCAGTCAATCGACAGTTGAGCAGGCTATTCGTGATCTGGATGAAAACTTAACTGATGGATTAGTACGAACCAACGAAAAAATCTATGAATCCCTTATGCTTGGAAGAAGCTATGAGGAACACTTAAAAGAAGGATCTAAAAAGTCTTTCACCCTGCAGTATATCGACTGGGATAATCCAGAAAATAATGTCTACCATGTCACGCAAGAATTTGTTGTAGAAAGACAAGACGGCGAAGGAACTGTACGTCCAGATATTATTGTATTCATTAATGGCATTCCACTGGGTGTCATTGAATGCAAACGTGCATCCGTCTCGACTGATCAAGCTGTAAGTCAGATGATTCGTAACCAGAAAAAAGAGTATATTCCACAACTATTTAAATTCATTCAACTAGTTATGGCTTCCAATAAAAATGAAGTGAAGTATGCGACCGTTAACACACCTAAGAAATTTTGGTCTGTTTGGAAGGAAGAAGACAACGACTGGCTAGATAGAATGTTGAAAAACAGTGTGACAGACCGGTTAGTCACCATGCAGGACCGAAACCTTGTGTCACTTTTCTATCCGACTCGCTTTTTAGACCTCATTAAATACTTCATTATCTTTGATAAAAATGAAAAGAAAGTAACGCGTTACCAGCAGTTTTTTGCCGTAAAAGAAATTATTGACACGGTTGAAAAAAGAGATGAAAAAGGCAACAGGCAGTCTGGAGTGATTTGGCATACACAAGGTTCAGGAAAGTCCTTAACCATGGTGATGCTAGCTAAATACATTCTTTCAGAGCTGTGGAATTACAACCCTAAGGTTATCGTTGTGACAGACCGCGTGGAACTTGATAAGCAGATTCATCAGACATTTAACCACTCAAGGTTAAAAGCCAGCAAAGCCAATTCTGGAAAACATCTTGTGGAACTTATTAATGATAATAATGCGGACGTTGTCACCACCCTAATTAACAAATTTGATACGGCAGTAAGAAATCAAGAGCCAATTCAATCAAAAGATATTTTCATCTTAGTGGATGAATCACATCGCACCCAATATGGCGAACTGAATATCAAAATGAAAAAAGTCTTTCCAAATGCCTCTTATCTAGGTTTTACAGGTACGCCTTTGATGAAAAAAGAGAAAAATACGATGGTTAAGTTTGGCAAAATTATTCATCAGTACACGATATCAGATGGTGTAAAAGATAAAGCGATATTGCCATTACTGTATGAAGGAAGAATGGTCGAACAGACTGTAAATAGAAAAGCAATCGATCACCGACTGGAAACCATCACTCGAAACTTGAATGAAGAACAGAAGAATGAAGTCATGCAAAAATGGAGTCAGTTCGAACGCATTGCATCAAGTGATCAGCGAATTCATATGATTGCTTTGGATATTAATGACCACTACGTGAGAAATTATAAGACGGCTGGGTCGCAATTTAAAGCAATGCTGGCAACAAATAGTAAAATTGAAGCCGTGCGCTACCTTGAGGCTTTCGAAGAACTAAATGAATTGAATGCGGCTGTAGTCATTTCTCCACCGGATCAGCGTGAAGGACACGATGACGTGGATTCAGAGTCAAAAGATAAAATACAAAACTTCTGGAAACGTATGATGGTTAAGTACGGCGACGCAGATAAATATGAGGACGGCATCAAAAACGAATTTGTCAACGGAGACGATATCGACCTACTAATTGTTGTGGATAAATTACTGACAGGGTTTGATGCACCAAGAGCTTCTATTCTTTATATTGATAAAGTCTTGAAAGAACACAGTTTACTTCAAGCTATTGCACGGGTTAATCGTCTCTATGAAGGTAAAGACTACGGTATTATAATCGATTACCGTGGCCTACTTGAAAAGCTCGATGAAGCTATGGAAATGTATTCTGGGTCTGGATTAGAAAACTTCGATCCTGAAGACATTAAAGGGGCACTATACGATGTAGTGGCTGTAATAGGTAAAATCAGGCAGCACTATTCAGACTTATGGGATATCTTCAAAAACATTAAGAATAAAGAAGATATGGAAGAATATGAAGTGTTACTTGAAGACAAGGCTAGACGCGATTTGTTTTATGACACGTTGAGTCAGTTTGGTCGGCATATGGCCATTGCGATGGAATCTGAGAAGGTTTATGATGCACTGAGTCAAGAAGAGCTTGAAAAATATAAACGTCACTTGAAATTCTTCCAAGATTTAAGACGAAGTGTGAAATTGCGTTACTCTGATTCGATTGATCACAAAGAGTATGAGGCTAAAATGCAGAAACTCATGGATCAATATATTGCAGCAGAAGATATGATGCAGATAACCAATCCTGTAGATATTTTAGACCGAGACCGATTTGAAGAGGAAATGAACCGTCTGGGATCTCAGCGTGCTAAAGCAGATGCCATACGAACACGTTTAACCAAAAGTATTAATGTTAAGTATGACGAAAATCCTTCTTACTATGAGTCGTTTTCAAAACGCATTGAAAAAACACTAGAAGAATACAAGGAGAAGCGCATCTCAGAGGCTGAATACTGGCAGCGTATGAATGAGATGAAAAAAGAATATCAGGAGGGGCCACCGGTGGATGATTATCCTTCTAAGATTCAAAAGAATACTCATGCACAGGCATTTTACGGAGTGACAAAGGATATCTTTGAAGAAACGGCTGATCTTGACGAATCAGGTGCCGTTTACAGTGTGGCAGACTTAGTTCTTGAGGTGGACTCCGTGGTCAAAGAAAATACGAAGGTTGACTGGCATGACAACCCTGAAGTGCACAACCGTATCGAGCAAGAGTTAGATGACATGATATTTGATTTCTTAAAAGAGAAAAGAATAAATATAAAATATGATGAAATCGATAAGTGGATAGATCAAATCAAAACGATCGCAATGCGTCGTTACTAGGGTGAGAAAGCATGAGTGCACATAAGATCCATTTCAATAGTCATGTAATTGATTTTGAAGTTGAGCGTAAAAACGTGAAAAATATCAATATAAATGTCAGGCCGGACAGAACGATAAAAGTGTCAGCTAAAAGTTCTGTCCCGCTGGACTATATTCAGGAGCTCATTAAGAAGAAAGCACCCTGGATCCTAAATCAGATGAGAGAGTTCGAACAGGCACAACCGGAAAGAGCTAATGAACGTGAATACGTCAGTGGTGAATCCTATAAGTATTTAGGTAAGCAGTACCGGCTGCGAGTTAAGAATGTGGATAAGAAAGAGGAAGAAGGCGTTAAGTACTATAGAGGATTCATTCATATGTATGTGCTGGAAAATACTGACAACAACAGTAGAAAAGGGTTGATCGATTCTTGGTATAAGAAACGTGCTAACTCAATATTCAGTGAACTATTTGACAAGGTGTATCCAAAAATAGAAAAGTACAATGTCCCCAAGCCATCCCTGCAAACTCGCTCCATGAAAACCCGCTGGGGATCTGCACATGTAAATAAGAACATGATACTGCTAAATTTAGACTTGATAAAAGCTCCCAAGCCCTGCATCGAATATGTCATCCTACATGAACTCATTCACTTTAAATACAACGATCACAGTTCAAATTTTTATGAAATGTTATATACCTTAATGCCGGATTGGAAAAGAAGGAAAGAAATATTGGATAAAGAAGTAGTGAAGGATTTGTGAGATTAATAAACTAGAAATAGTTATAAATCTAAGAAAGAGGTTATATTATGCTGTTTTCAGAGAGAATGGGTTTTAAGAAAATTGAGGAAATTATTTTAACAGATACTATATCAATATCCTTAAGAAATAGGCTAAAGAATATCATTTATAGAATTTTTGAACTAGCTTCTGAAAATAAAGACTATCATTCAAGCAGAGGAAGCGAATGGGAGTTGTATCGTTTTTTAATAGAAAACTTTTTGAAAGAAGATATTCAATCATGGAAAAACAATAGATATCATTTCTCAGCTTATTATGAAGATATAGTTATTGAAATAGATTCGATGGAATGGTATTCATATTACGATATTTTAGAGCTGTTAGGAAAAATTGATTTAATATCGGAAGATCTTTTTGAGAGAATAAACTTTGTCTTAAAGGAAGAGAAATCGGGATATAGATTAACTAAAGATTTTAAATTTTTGCCTATTACTGATCAAATAGCACTGTCAACCATTGATTCAGTTTCAATATCAAAGTTCAGCCATGCAAAAGAACATATTCAGAAAGCCCTAAATGAGCTCAGTGAAAAAGAATCAGTCGACTATAACTCTGTAATTAGGGAAACTATTAATTCGGTTGAAAGCTGTTTTATAGAAGTTGCTGAAATGTCGCCAAGCAAAAAAAACACACTAGGACAGGCTGTGAAAAGAATTGAGCAACTTTATCCTAATATAGAGATCTCTTTCTTGAAGCCTTTTGAACATTTGTATGGTATGGCTAGTAACAACGGAATCAGACACGCTGGGAATGACAAAACAATTAAATCAGATATATCTGATGTTATATTAGTTTTGACGACGTGTTCTGCAGTTATCAATTATTTAAGCTTCAAAACAGGGGGACAATAAGCTTGCTATTAAATTCTTTTATCCTGATAAAACCAAAGTAAATGATAGCTCATAAAATTTGACCTTCCCTGACCTTTGGTGTATAATCTTTTTAGATTCATTATAGTAATGAAGTATGCTACACTAATTGAGAATTGAATTATAGGAGGAAGTTACATGAATTTAGTACCTACAGTCATAGAACAGTCACCACGTGGTGAACGTGCGTATGACATTTATTCACGTCTTTTAAAAGACCGTATCATCATGCTGGGTGGAGGGATCGACGATCAAGTCGCAAACTCTGTTATTGCACAGCTTTTATTCCTGGATGCACAGGACCCGGAAAAAGATATTTACCTGTACATCAACTCTCCAGGTGGAAGTGTAACTGCCGGACTAGCTATTTACGATACCATGAACTTCATTAAAGCGGATGTTCAGACAATCGCTATCGGACTGGCAGCTTCAATGGGAAGTTTCCTGCTAGCTGCCGGTGAAAAAGGGAAACGATTTGCCTTACCAAATGCTGAAGTCATGATTCACCAGCCTTTAGGGGGAGCGCAAGGTCAGGCAACTGAAATTGAAATTGCTGCTAAACACATCTTGAAAACACGTGACCGCTTGAATAAAATTCTGGTTGAGCGTACTGGTCAGGATATGGAAGTCATTGAACGTGACACTGACCGCGATTTCTTCATGACAGCCGATGAGGCTAAAGAATACGGACTAGTAGACGAGATCATGGACAGCTCTGCTGACCTTACAAATAAATAAGAATGTGAAGACTCTGAACAGATTGTTCGGAGTCTTTTTTTTTGACTCATACTCAAACAGAGACTTAAACTACCACAAAGCCGATAGCTATTTTACAAAGGTTTTCGTACAATGCTTATTACTAGCCAAGACTTTTTCACAAGAGTATACTGTAGAGAGTAGGGAAAATCTGAAGGGAGTGAGTGAATGGATACAAGCAAAATAAATGCTGATTCAGTGACAACCAACGGTGGACTCCATTTAGGCAGCAGAGAAGCTCCCATTAAAGTTGTGGAGTTTCTCAATCTCAAATGTCCGTACTGTAAAGAGTGGTGGGAAAAAGGCACACCAGTCCTTGATGAGTATGTGGAGAACGGGAAAGTCGAACGGATCGTCAAGCTTTTTGACAAGGAAAAACCCGGATTGAGGAAAGGGAACATCCTTCATGCACATATAAACTATGAAGATAAAGAGACTGCTAGAAAAGATATTGATTATTATTTTGAAAACTTGCAGGACTGGGGAGGACTAGGCGAAGATGAAGTGGCGGAGTATGCCAAGTCTAAACGTGGAGCTGAGGAGCAGAACAATTCGGCCCACTCCAAGGCAGTCATTGAAGAAGCGGCTAAGGCTAATGTTACGCTGGTACCGACTGTATTCATTGAAGATTATATCTTTGATGAGCATATTACTGAAGAAGAACTGAAAAGCATTATAGAATCTAAACTGAAAAGAGATGAAGACAGGGAACCTAATGAATATTGATAGGACGTAAAATGTCCCGTCGATTTCATTTAATGGGTTGAAATCTGCCCCGCTTCTTGTTACACTGTATTTGTACGTGACGAAGAAAGATAGTTTAGCTGTCTTGCTGAAAACTGGGCGAATATAGTATCGGGAAGGTGCCGTTTTAATATGCTGTCAGTTATTGAAAAAGTAGCACCCGGAACGCTTCATGTATTGAAGAGGCGTTACTATATCTTGAGCCATATTCAGAAATCAGCACCCATCGGCAGACGTGCTTTGGCAGATCGACTCGGGTTTACCGAGAGAGTTCTGCGTAAAGAAGTCGAAGTCCTGAGAAATCAGGGGCTGATCAAGACATCTACACAGGGCATGGAATGCACACCGACAGGCATCACAGTGTTTTATCAACTGGATGAACTGATGGGACAGCATGTTCAGTCACAGGAAAAGGAAACGCGGCTGGCTAATGCATTAGGCATCCAGCATTGTACGATCGTCATAGGCAATTCAGACAAAGATGAATCCAGTCTGATCGATATGGCAAGAGCCTCAATAGAAGTAATAGACTTTCTTCTGCCTGAAGGACAGAGTACCGTAGCAGTAATGGGCGGGACAACGATGCTGGAAGTGGCGGAAGTCATGAGTCAGCAGATCGGTCTGCACCGAGAGCTGATGTTTGTTCCGGCTCGCGGAGGGTTAGGAGAATCAGTTGATATTCAGGCGAATGCCATTGCTGAAAACATGGCGAGAAAGACCGGCGGCAGGAGCAGAGCCTTATATGCACCGGAACATGTGCGTATGGAAACTTACTCGCTGCTGATGAAAGAACCGGAAATCAAAGAAACTCTGGAAATTCTGGAGAATGCCTCGCTGGTGATCTACAGCATCGGCAATCCTCTTGAAATGGCTCAGAGAAGAGGAATGGATGAAGACACGCTCAGAGAGCTCATCGATAAAGGAGCAGTAGCTGAAGCGTTTGGAGAATTCATTGATCCAAAAGGAGACATCGTCTACAAATTGTCCCGTATTGGATTACAGTCCTCGAAATTACCAAGTATCCCTCATGTGGTCGCTGTTGCCGGAGGTCGTGAAAAAGCGAAGGCTATAAAGGCTCACATGAAAACTGTTCCTCCGCACACATGGTTAGTGACGGATGAGGCAGCCGCAAATGAGATTTTAAATGGGGGAAACCCTTTAAAATAAAAAAATATTTATTTCCTAAGGAGGAAATCAAGTTATGTCAGTAAAAGTTGCAATTAATGGTTTTGGACGTATCGGTCGTTTAGCTCTACGTCGTGTATTAGAAATGGATACAGAGTTAGAAGTAGTAGCAATCAACGATTTAACAGATAACAAGGACTTGGCGTATCTTTTAAAATATGATACAGCACAAGGTCGCTTCCCGCATGAAGTATCAGTTAAAGATGATGCATTAGTAGTTGGCGGAAAAGACATCAAAGTATTTGCAGAAAAAGACGCTAGCCAATTACCTTGGGGAGACCTAGGAATTGATATCGTACTTGAATGTACTGGATTCTACGTTTCTAAAGATAAGTCTCAAGCTCACTTAGATGCAGGAGCTAAACGTGTACTGATTTCTGCACCAGCTTCAGGCGATCTTAAAACAATCGTTTATGGTGTAAACCACGAAATCCTAGATGCTGACGATCAAATCGTATCTGCTGCTTCATGTACAACTAACTGCCTAGCACCAATGGTTAACGTACTGAACAGCGAATTCGGAATCAGCCGTGGACTTATGAGCACAATTCACGCTTATACATCTAGTCAAGTATTGCAAGATGCACCAGGCGGACGTAAAAGCCGTGCAGGTGCACAAAATGCTATCCCAGCTTCAACTGGAGCTGCTAAAGCAGTAGGTAAAGTAATTCCTGAAGTTGATGGACTAATCGACGGAACTGCTGTACGTGTACCAACAGTAACAGGTTCTATGGTTGAACTTTACTCTGTACTGAAAAAAGACGTTACTGTAGAAGATGTTAACTCAGCAATGGAAAAAGCATCATCAAGTGCTTACATCTACAATGAAGACGAAATCGTTTCTTCTGACGTGATCGGTGTTCCTGCTGGATCAATCTTCGATGCAACTCAAACTAAAATCATGGAAAGCGAAGACGGACAACTTGTTAAAACTGTAGCTTGGTATGACAACGAGTACGGATTCACTGGAAACATGGTTTCAACTTTAGAATACTTCGCTAGCCTTTAATATCCAGCGAATATCTAAGATAAGAAACAACTCTATTGTAAAGTAATAAATAAGCGGGGGAGCTAATACTCTATTATTTAAGAGGACACAACGATTGATGCGCAAGCAAAAAATTGGACTGTTCAAACTGAATAAAGGGGATCGCGCTTCCCCCTTTTTTTGTGAAATAAAGGGAACAGAGTCAACAGGGTTAGTTTTCCATACAGAAAGGTAGGACTTTACACATGGCAAAGAAGACAGTTAAAGATTTAGAATTAAATGGCAAGAAAGTACTGGTCCGTGCTGATTTTAACGTACCGATGAAGGACGGAAAAATCTCTAACGACAACCGTATCCAGGCAGCACTGCCAACCTTGGAGTACATTCTTGAACAAGGCGGAAAAGTAATCGTCTTTTCTCACTTGGGACGCGTGAAGACCGAAGAAGATAAAGCGGGTCTATCAATGAAACCTGTAGCAGATCGTCTAGGTGAGTTACTTGGAAAAGACGTGAAGTTTGTAGCTCAAACTCGTGGAGAAGAGCTTGAAAACGCAGTAGCTGAACTAGCTGACGGTGACGTACTGATGTTTGAAAACACACGTTTTGAAGATGTTGACGGTAAGAAAGAAAGCAAAAACGATCCTGAATTAGGTAAATACTGGGCAGGTCTAGGCGATGTTTACGTGAACGATGCATTTGGTACGGCTCACCGTGCTCACGCATCAAACGTAGGTATCGCGTCAAACCTTGAATCAGCTGCCGGATTCCTGGTCGAAAAAGAAATCAACTTTATCGGTGGAGCAGTTGATGAGCCTAAGCGCCCATTCGTTGCAATTTTAGGTGGAGCAAAAGTATCAGATAAGATCGGCGTCATCGAAAACCTTATCGCTAAAGCTGACAAAGTTCTTGTCGGTGGGGGAATGACATACACATTCTACAAAGCTTTAGGTCATGACATCGGTAATTCATTAGTTGAGGAAGATAAAGTTTCTCTAGCTAAAGAACTGATCGACAAAGCAGGAGATAAACTTGTCCTGCCTGTTGATTCTATCGTTGCTGCAGAATTCTCCAATGATGTTGAAACTGAAACAGTTGGAGAAAACATTCCTGAAGGCAAGATGGGTCTGGATATCGGACCGAAGACAGTTGAACTGTTTGAAAACGAACTTAAAGATGCGAAGACAGTGGTATGGAACGGACCAATGGGTGTGTTCGAAATGAGCAACTTCGCTCAAGGAACAATCAAAGTCTGTGAAGCACTTGCAAAACTTGAAGATGCTACAACGATCATCGGTGGCGGAGACTCTGCGACTGCTGCTCAGCAACTTGGTTTTGAAGAAGACTTCAGTCACATCTCAACAGGTGGCGGAGCTTCACTGGAATACCTTGAAGGAAAAGAACTTCCTGGTATCGCAGCTATTTCAGACAAATAAACAATTGAAAGCAAGACAAGCCGTTTTGACCTTCACAAAAATAGGGAATGACGCCCAATTGGTGAGAATCTAGCATTTCAATGCGTAGAGTCACAGTATGCGTTAGAAGAGCATACTGCGCAATGGCTTATTCATCATTTTTGTGCGAGGTCAGGCTTGGATTGCTGGATAATAATAAAAGCAAGATAAGCCGTTTTGACCAGATGAGTAGCGTAACTGGTCTGGTCGCTGACGGCGATTAAACAAAAGGTAAGGAACATTTCCCTGGACTACACAACAGAAAGAAGGACGATAGAATGCGTAAACCAATTATCGCTGGTAACTGGAAAATGAACAAGACATCGACTGAAGCGGCAACGTTCATCGATGCTGTTAAAGGAAACATCCCTTCAGCAGACAAAGTAGATGCTGTAATAGGCGCACCAAGTCTATTTCTTCAAAGCCTGATCGATTTAACAGTAGATACTGAACTTAAGATCGCTGCACAGAACTGTCACTTTGAAGACGAAGGTGCATTTACAGGCGAAATCAGCCCTAAAGCGCTTGAAGATATCGGGGTGGCTTATGTGATCATCGGTCACTCAGAACGTCGTGAATTGTTCCATGAAACGGATGAAGACATCAACAAAAAAGCACATGCAGTAATCCGCCACAACATGGTACCAATCATCTGTGTGGGTGAAACACTTGAGCAAAAAGAAGCAGGACAGACTAACGACCTGGTTTCCGGTCAAGTAGAAGCAGCTCTTAAAGGCTTAAGCGCTGACCAGGTAAGCAATCTAGTTATTGCCTATGAGCCAATCTGGGCTATCGGTACAGGTAAAACAGCGACAGCTGAAGATGCTAACGATACGATTTCAGTTGTTCGTCGTACTGTAGCTGACTTGTATTCACAAGATGTAGCAGATGCTGTTCGTATCCAGTACGGTGGATCAGTAAAACCTGCAAACATTAAAGAATTAATGGCACAACCGGATATCGATGGTGCATTAGTTGGTGGAGCAAGCCTGGAAGCAGATTCTTTCCTGCAATTACTGGAGGCGGCTGAATAAATGAGCAAAGCACCTGTAGCCATCATTATCCTTGATGGATTCGGATGGAGAGAAGAAGAATACGGCAATGCTGTAGCACAAGCCAAAAAACCAAATTTTGACCGTTACTGGAATGATTATCCACATAACACGATGCAGGCTTCAGGGCTTGCTGTTGGGCTGCCGGAAGGGCAAATGGGTAACTCAGAAGTTGGACATACCAACATCGGAGCCGGACGTGTGGTCTACCAAAGCATCACACGTATCGACAAGGCGATTGAAGACGGTGAATTCGAAACGAATGAAGCCTTCAATGGTGCGATCAATCATGTAAAAGATAACGATTCTGCGCTGCATCTGTTCGGTCTAGTATCGGACGGGGGCGTTCACAGTCACCAGCGTCATTTGACTGCTCTAATTGAAGCAGCTAAGAACAAAGGAGTCGACAAAGTGTACATTCATGCATTCACTGATGGACGTGACGTTGCTCCAGATTCAGCTGCCCGCTTCATCGATGAGCTCCAGACAATCGTTAACGATTTAGGAGTCGGTGAAATCGCAACAATTTCTGGTCGTTTTTATGCAATGGATAGAGATACACGCTGGCCACGTGTCAAACGTGCTTATGACGCGATCTTCCACGGAGAAGGTGTGAAAGCGACTGATCCGGTAGAAGCCGTTAAAGCCAGTTATGCTAATGATACATTGGACGAATTCATTGAACCGATCGTGATTGAAAAGGACGGCAAACCTGTTGCGACAGTAAACGATAATGATGCGATTCTATTCTTCAATTTCCGACCTGACCGTGCGATTCAATTGTCCCGTGCGATTACAGAACCGGACTTTGACGAATTTGACCGCGGAAACGTGCCGTCAAACGTTAAATTCGTGACGTTCACGCAGTATACTGCCGATATGGAAGGCGACATCATGTTCCCGCCGGTATTCCTGAAAAACGTGATCGGACAAGTATTGTCTGATAATGGGTTGAATCAGCTGCGAATTGCTGAAACGGAAAAATACCCGCACGTAACATTCTTCATGAATGGCGGAACAAATGATGAGTTCCCAGGAGAGAAACGCATCCTGATTCCATCTCCAAAAGTGGAAACATATGACTTGAAACCTGAAATGAGTGCCTTTGAAGTCACAGATGCACTGGTTGAAGACATCAAGAACGACAAGCATGATGCCATCATCCTGAACTATGCCAACCCGGATATGGTTGGACACTCAGGTATGCTGGATAAAACGATCGAAGCGATCGAAGCTGTAGATGAGAACCTCGGCCGAGTAGTGGATCTGATCCATGAAAAAGGCGGTACAGCAATCATCTTTGCGGATCACGGGAATGCAGATACTGAACTGACTCCTGAAGGAAATCCTCATACAGCGCACACGACAGTCCCTGTTCCAGTCATCGTTACGAAAAAAGGTGTCACTTTAAGAGGCGACGGTAAACTAGCTGATGTGGCTCCAACGATGCTTGATCTTTTAGGTATTGATAAACCGGAAGAAATGACTGGCGAAAGCCTGATCCAGAAATAACTTGCTGATTTTAACCTGTTCTTTTATTAGGACATTTAAAATAAATTAACCAACCCTTTTCCAGGAAATGGAAGAGGAAAATTAAAGGAGAGAAAATAAATGCCATTTATTACAGACGTTATCGCACGCGAAGTTCTTGATTCACGTGGTAACCCAACAATCGAAGTAGAAGTCATCACAGAATCAGGCGCATTCGGCCGCGGTATGGTTCCTTCAGGAGCTTCAACTGGTGAGCACGAAGCCGTTGAACTACGTGACGGAGACAAAGACCGTTACCTTGGTAAAGGTGTCACTAAAGCTGTGGACAACGTAAACGAAACGATCGCTGACGCAATCATCGGTATGGACGTACGTGACCAGATGGGAATCGACAAAGCGTTGATCGAACTGGACGGTACACCAAACAAAGGTAAACTGGGAGCTAACGCAATCTTAGGCGTATCTATAGCTGTTGCACGTGCTGCTGCAGACTACCTTGACCTTCCACTATACCGTTACCTTGGAGGAACAAACACTAAAGTATTGCCAACTCCAATGATGAACATCGTTAACGGTGGATCTCACTCTGACGCGCCTATCGCATTCCAAGAGTTCATGGTCCTACCAGTTGGCGCACCAACATTCAAAGAAGCTTTACGTTGGGGAGCAGAAATCTTCCACGCACTTAAAGCGATCCTTAAAGACCGTGGTCTTGAAACATCTGTTGGTGACGAAGGTGGATTTGCTCCTAAGTTCGAAGGAACTGAAGACGGAGTAGAAACAATTCTTGAAGCTATCAAGAAAGTTGGACTTGAGCCTGGTAAAGACGTATTCCTAGGATTCGACTGTGCAGCTTCTGAGTTCTACGAAGACGGCGTATATAACTATGCTAAATTCGAAGGCGAAAACGGTGCAAAACGTAACGCTGAAGAACAAGTAGACTACCTTGAAGAATTAGTAAACAAATACCCAATCATCTCAATCGAAGATGGTATGGACGAAAACGACTGGGATGGATGGAAACTATTAACTGAACGCTTAGGCGACAAAGTTCAATTAGTTGGTGACGACTTATTCGTTACAAACACTGAAATCCTTAAACGTGGTATCGACAACGATACAGCGAACTCTATCTTAATCAAAGTTAACCAAATTGGTACATTGACTGAAACATTCAATGCGATCGAAATGGCTAAAAAAGCTGGATACACGGCTGTTATCTCTCACCGTTCTGGTGAAACTGAAGATGCAACAATTTCTGACATCTCAGTAGCACTTAATGCTGGACAAATCAAAACTGGTTCACTTTCACGTACTGACCGTATTGCAAAATACAACCAGTTACTAAGAATCGAAGATCAATTAGGCGATCTAGCTGTTTACGAAGGTATTGACGCTTTCTACAACTTAGCTGACAAATAATCAGATCAAAAAAAGACGCTGGAGGGCTTATCCCTTCAGCGTTTTTACATATGATAGACATCGCATCTATAGAACGAACGTCACTAATTCACGGCCATGAGTCAGCTGAAGCATGCTGATCTGACATAATAGGGACTGGAAAACGTGAGCGGGGTGTGTTATATTATAAAATAGGAGATTTGTAAGAAGGAGGTCTATACTCATGTATGAAATTCTGTTAACGGTTATGCTTATCTTATCTGTATTCATTATCATTGTTATTGCCATGCAACCGACGAAAACTCAAAGTGCATCCAATGCCTTCATGGGCGGAGCGAGTCAATTATTCGGTAAACAAAAAGCCAGAGGATTCGAAGCAGTACTGATCAAGACAACGATCGTCAGTCTGATTTTATTCTTCGTGCTGTCCTTCTTATTGACACGATTCTTTTAAGCTGAAATGAATGTGAATCTTAAGTACTCCTGTTAACTGTTTTCTCAGTAAGCACTCTGCTTATTGGATCTGGTTAGAAGGAGTGCTTTTTTATTGCCTCTAAAGCTTCTCTTATTGTGAGGGGGATGTACACATTTAAGTGCTGTCTAGCTTCTCGCACCAGCCTCTCGAGAAAAAGATAAATTTACCCATTGCGCAGGATGCTCATTCGGGGTAAATTTCCTATTTTCTTGTCGAGGCTGAACGGCACGTGAAGCTTTTCTTATTGTGTTTTGGTACAAAAATGTGTCAAATTAGGGTAGAATGAAGAAGAGACTTAAGGAGGATATTATGAAAGATAAATCATTATTTTACGAAAGTGGAAAACGAGCAGTTCTGCTCTTTCATGCGTTCACTAGTAATCCGAAAGACATGCTGAGTCTGGGACGTGCGCTGGAGCGGGCAGACTACACCGTCTATGCTCCAGTATTTTCAGGTCACGGGACTAATGATCCCGACGACTTGTTTGACTATTCGATCAAGGACTGGGTTCAGGACGGGAAAGATGCGCTGGCCTTTCTGAAAGAAAAAGGCTACGACGAGGTTGCAGTCATGGGCTTGTCCCTGGGTGGAGTCGTAGCGACTGATCTGCTGCTTAATGAGGACGTCATAGGTGGAGGGACGTTTGCTTCTCCTGTCGTATCTGAATATGATACAAACGTGCCCGAGCATTTCATGATCTGGTATGAAAATATGAAAGAGCAGGCGGGCTACTCGAAAGAAGAAATTGCCGGATTGAAAACTTCAGCTGAAGTTAAGGTCCAGGCCATACTTGATGGGGTCCATGCGCATGTCGCTGAAATGGAGAAAGAGTATGACCAGTTGAACAAAAAACTATTTATAGCACAGGGTGGACAAGACGAGATGATCAATGATCAGTCTGCAGTCAAATTTAAAGATGCCCTGGTCAATGCGGATGTAGACTTCCATTTCTATGAAGATGCGCCGCATGTACTGACAACAGGAAAGATCGGGAAAGACGTGCAGATCGATGTACTGACTTACCTGTCTTCCTTAGAATGGAGTGATTAAATGAGTTCTGAAAAAGACAAGGAACTAGCAAGAAAAGAACTGAAAAAACAGATCCTAGCATTTATGAATGAACAGGACGGCCAGTCAGTTGAAGTCAATGAGATCAGTGAAGGGCTGGGTCGTTCAGGATCCAATGCCTTTAAGGAACTGGTCCAGGCTATTGCTGAGCTGGAAAGAAAAGAAAAAATAGTCCTGCTTTCAAGTGGGAAATTCAAGCTGAAACAAGCTTCGTCTGCCATGCAGGGACGCTTTAGTGGAAACGATAGAGGATTCGGATTCGTCACAATCGAAGAATATGAATCGGATATCTTCATTCCACCAACCGAAACATATTCAGCCTTGAATGGCGATCTGGTCAAAGTAGAAGTGACTCAGGAAGCGATGCCGTGGAAAGATAAAGGGCCAGCTGGTAAAGTCGTTGAAATTATTGAACGGGGGACCACCGTCGTCTTTGGTGAATTCCAGCCTTATACGGATGACGAAGTGAAAGAATTAGGCCTGTATGGCTTCATTACCCCTCACAATCAGAAACTGCCGAGTGTTCTAGTCAAGATTGAAGCAAAAGGGATTCGCCCGGTCGAGGGAAGCATTGTTCAAGTTGAACTGACCGAGTATGCCGATACTGCCGGAGGATCTGATCTGAAGGGGATTGTCACCAATACTATCGGACATAAAGATGAGCCGGGTATTGAAATCCTGACAATTGTGCATAAGTATAATATCCCATCAGAATTCCCAGAAGATGTGCTTGAAGAAGCAGAATCCGTACCCGATACGATTTCTGAAGAAGACACCGAAGGAAGAAATGACCTCCGTGATGAAATGATCATTACGATTGATGGAGCAGATGCGAAAGACTTGGATGATGCGATCCAAGTGAAGAAACTGGACAATGGCAATTACTATCTGGGCGTCCATATTGCAGATGTCAGCCATTACGTCACAGAAGGCAGCCCGATGGACAGAGAAGCCTTTGAACGTGGAACCAGTGTGTACTTGACCGACCGCGTTATCCCTATGCTTCCGCAGCGACTATCAAACGGTATTTGCTCTCTTCACCCAAATGTCGATCGTCTGACACTGAGCTGTGAGATGGAAATCGATAAGAATGGATCAGTTGTAGACTATACGATATCTTCCAGTATTATCAACTCGCATTACCGGATGACGTATGAAGCGGTCAATGAGATTCTTATGGATAAGGATACTCATCGCAGAGAGGAATACTCTGAAATCGTGAATATGCTTGAACAGATGGAAGATCTGCATAACATTCTCGAAAAACGAAGAGAACAAAGAGGGTCCATCGACTTTGATACTCGCGAAGCAAAAATCGAAGTTGATCCTCAGGGGATGCCAGTCGATATCCTGCTTAGAGAACGAGGTGTCGGTGAACGACTGATCGAATCGTTCATGCTTTCTGCGAATGAAACGGTATCTGAACACTTTGCCAAACAGCACCTGCCGATCCTCTACCGTGTCCATGATCGTCCTGACGAAGGAAAAATGCAGCGATTCATCGAATTTGTTTCCAGCTTCGGAATCAATGTCAAGGCAACGAAAGAAAATATCAGTCCAAAACTGCTTCAGGATGTTCTGGACAAAGTGAAAGGCAAACCGGAAGAAGGCGTCATCAGCATGCTGCTACTGAGATCCATGCAGCAGGCAAAGTATGATGTCGAACCGATCGGTCACTACGGTCTTGCCGCAGACTACTATTCGCACTTCACCTCACCGATCAGACGTTACCCTGACCTGATCCTGCACCGTCTGATTCATTACTATACCGAAGTGGATAAATCAGGCAAGGCGAAGAAACGCTGGCAGGAAATGCTGCCTGAAATCGCTGAACACAGTTCCGTTACTGAAAGACGTGCAGTAGATGCTGAACGTGAAACAGATGAACTGAAGAAAGCTGAATATATGCAGAGTAAAATGGGCGAGACTTTTGAAGGTGTCGTTACATCTGTGACTAATTTCGGAATGTTCGTCCAGCTGGCCAACTCGGTCGAAGGACTTGTTCATATCTCGAATATGAATGATGACTACTATGAATTTAATGATCGGGATATGCTGATGATCGGTACCCGTACAGGAAAAGTTTACCGAATCGGGGAAGCTGTTAAAGTGAAAGTCATCGGAGCCGACACAGATAATTATCAGATCGATTTTCAGTTTGAAGAGGATGAGTCCAAGAAACCCGATGAACCTCGAAGAACGAGACGGCGCAAGAAAAAGGACAGTTCTAAAAAAGGAAAAGGTCCACGCCGCGGCTCAAAAAGATAACAAAAGTAAGAACGATAAAGATAAAGGCAAAGGTCGGTTTAAAGGAAGAAGAAAGACCAAGAAGCCTGGAAAAAAACGGAAATGATAGAGGGGGATTTACATGCCCAAAGGAGAAGGCAAGTTAATTGCCCAGAATAGAAAAGCCCGTTACGAGTATACGATTCTCGAAACGATCGAAGCTGGCATTGTGCTTAAAGGGACGGAAATCAAGTCCATCCGTGCCGGCCGGATCAACTTGAAAGACGGCTATGCCAGTATTAGAGATGGTGAAATCTGGCTGTATAATGTCCACATTGCACCATTTGAACAGGGGAATCAGTTTAATCACGATCCGGTCCGTCCACGTAAACTGCTGATGAAGAAAAAACAGATCGACAGTCTGTATGGAGAAGTCAAACAAGGCGGGAACACACTGGTTCCGCTTAAGGTCTACATCAAGAATGGTTTTGCAAAAGTACTGATCGGCCTGGCCAAAGGGAAGAAACAGTATGATAAACGTGAGACCATCAAGCGACGTGAACAGGACCGTCAGATGAGACGGGCAATAAAAGATAACTACTGATTTAAGATTAAAGCATCGGAACAGATCGGAAACCCGGCTGGTCTGATGCTTTTCTTGATTCAGATAAACCATAGCGTCTACGTGGAAAAGCAGGGCTAGCTGTCGAATATCTTAAAGACGTCTGTTAGAATAGATAGAGAGAGAAAAAGAAAGCGAGGAGCTAGTATGGCTGAAAAAGGGGTAACAATTTATTTTGTCCGACATGGCGAAACGTACTTCAATTATTATGGTCGCATGCAGGGATGGAGCAACACACCATTGACCGACCACGGAAAAGAGGATGTCAGACGATGCGGACGTGGGCTGAAAGATGTCACGTTTGATGCAGTCTACACAAGTGACCTATCACGTACACAGGAAACAGCTTCACTAATTCTGGAAGAAAACGGTCAGAAGGATACAATGAACATGATTCAAATGCCGGAATTTCGAGAAGTTTTCTTCGGGTCGATGGAAGGCATGTACGGTTCGGATGCTTACGATAAAGTTAGAGATTATCTGGGATACGACACATCAAAAGAAATGTTCAGAAATACAGATGTACCTGAACGGATGAATGCCTTCCGTGCAGTTGATCCGGAAAAGCATGCCGAAGACTTTATGATGTTCTGGTCACGCGTTGAGCAGGGACTGATCAAACTGATCGACAAGCACCGTGATTCAGGAGAAACCATTCTTTTAGTTGCACACGGTGGAACAATCCGGTACATCCTGGAGAATCTCATTCCGGATCTCACACGACCTAAATCATTACTTAATGCCAGTGTGTCTGTCGCCAGATATGAAAACGGACTGTATCATCTTGAAAAATACAACGATGTCTCTCATTTCAGGGACGAAGCAGAATAATCAAAGAACAAACTGTCGTCATTTTCCTCTTTGTTGCAGACCTGCTATAACAGGCTTGCGACAAAGAGGATTTTTTGTAGATATATCGGTTACGCCTTAATCGTCAAATTTACAGAATAAAGTTTAAATCTAATGAAATAACCTACACCGTGGATCAATCAACTCAAAAACAGGTAAATGTTTTGCTGGCGGCGGGCTTTGCTATTTACCTGACCAGGAACTGAATGACCGTTTAGAATCAATGACACTTATTCTCCTGTCGATCATTGTAGGAGTTGGAGCATGTACTGTGTGACTACTGAAGCTTCCTTAAGCATCATCAGTCACCTCAATGGTCGGGGACATATTAGCTGTTTTACTGTCCTCCAGCCATTATTGGTGACTATATTTATTGCCATATCCTTTTCATACTGATTATTTCACCAGTCTCCACAGTTGAGTTAACAATAGTCATCGTAATCAGCGGCTTAGGAGAAGGAAGTGCACCAGTTTTCATTACAGAACTATCAAGCGTGAAAGCCCACGGTTTTAATCGTGGGATGAGAGCGTACATTGAGATAAGTGCCTGCTTGGTTTGTCTTCTTTTTATTTTAAAATTAAGTATACATTTCTCTAGCCTTTCCGTTGACGGAGTGATATAATTAAATAAAAGAACATACGTTCGTTTTCAGGAGAGAGGTGAAGCGAGTGAAAAAAGAACAGACCGATACCTGTGTTAAAGTGCTCAAAGTAAAATTAAAGCCGACTAAAGAACAAGCAGCTGAATTGACCCGGCTATCCAAAGAGTATATTTATC
>NZ_BAAGIQ010000005.1:0-53578 GCF_054658175.1 Alkalibacterium sp. s-m-28 | reverse complement strand
ACTAATAAGAAAAGGTCTTGAGAAATAACTTCAAGCTATCGCTTGACCTAAATTCATCTCCCACTTTCACTGGTGCTTCGTACCCATACGTTTAGAAGTGGGAGACTTCTTTCGGAATTACGTTAAAACCGGTTGTTAATCTTTATATTCTTATTCCAATTTTTTCTAACAAGCATAGTTGCACCTAATAAATTGTCTATAGCAATTAATCTAATTATTCTACAGAATAGGCCTGATTGTAGAACGCAAGATTGTTTAAAAGTAAATTATTATAAAGTCGATTTTTCACAAAAAAGCCTGATAGGGGAAACTAAACCTATCAGGACAACGTATTAACCTATTTATTTTTGTTAAAAGGATTGTGCCGGCTGACAAATTTTGAAAGGGCACGGCTTGCTTTCTGAGCTCTGCTTGGACTTTGAGTGTCTTCTTCCATCTCCTGGTAGGTCGTGTAGGCCTCATTCAACGTATCATCCCCTTCAAACTCGAGATCTTTTGTCTTGAGTTCCTTGCGGTTCAATTTTATATTCTTCTTAAATTGACTGCGCATAAGACGTTCGACCAGTCCCAGGTCTATGCTTTCGCCTTCCCGCTCTTTCGCAGCTATAATACTCAATACTTCGATGTAGCTGAGTCCGAGAGCACTTGTCACGATCGAAGCGGTCGTCCCGCTGATCAGTCCACCTATAAGGGTACCCGCTCCTGGAACGAACTTAAATGCATTCGCGACAATGGTTTTCCCGATCATAGTAGCTGAACCGGTGCCTCCTACAGCAGCAATCAGACTGACTATGGTCGACTTATCCATTGAAATCCCGAATATAGCTGTAATGTGAGCGAGTAAAGTGACTTGCATGGGAATCAGTACAGAGGCATCTGAAAACGGAATCGGCGCGAAACCGACTCCGAATGTAGTCGCCACATAACGGGAAGCCCAACGTCTGGCCGCTTTAGCTTTGCGCTCGATATCAGCGTGCTGGGCGTTCATAAAAGCATCATGTGCCTCTTTCGGTATCAGTTGAAGCGTCTTGTCGATCAGTTCTTTTAGACCAAATGCTGGAATAACATAATCTTCTGTAATTTCATAAGGTTCAGCCATAATGTTCTGAACAGCTGCTACTGGAAGATTGAGATTCTCCAGGTACGCGTTGAACTCTTCAGCAGGCTTACCGATCGATTGGGTCAGAACCAGTATGACTGGAAGAACAGAGGAAATTTCTTTGATCAAGTCGATTTCCGTCTCCTCTATTCGTGATGAATTAGCCTGAATGCAGTAGTAGACGGCATGAACAGCATCTCTGGTCTGCTTGTTCTGTTCAACTAGATCGAAAATTTCGTTCTTTATATCTTTTTGAACTTTCGGGTTCAATTCGAGCCCTCTGGTATCATACAGAGTAATTGGGATACCTTTTTTAGATATACGCCTTAAATGTTTAGTAACAGGCTTCCCTATTCCGGTATCTGCAAGGTTTTCCCTGAACACACTGTTGATCAAGGTACTCTTTCCAACTCCTGTTTTTCCGGCAATCAGAATATTGACAGGGTTCATTTTTTCAATTTCAGCTTCGGTTTTCTCAAGGATGTCTTGAATCATATTGTATTTATTGTCTGAAAATTTCATAGGCGCCTCCTATTCTTTTATATCATTTTAACATGTTAGGCGGATGAAAACGAAAAAGATGCGTCTGTTCCCTTATATTTATGAGCAAAAAAACCTGCCCGTTCATCAGGCAGGTCGTAATCGATTAAATTAACCGGTAGAACTTATCTGAATTCTGCAGGGACTTCCGCAAGTTCCTCAACACTAGTTACATGCCACTGTCCGTCTCCGAACTGAAGGAGCACACGATACACATCATTGCGTCCGCTGTCGGACATGACTGCAAAGACTTGTCCAGGACCGTTGTTCCCTACACGCCAGGTGATCATATCACTCTGGTTCAGCCCAGTCACAGATGATACAGCATTGGCGATTGCTACACGGTCGCTTGACCCTTCACTGTAGTTCGTATTGTGACTTTCATCCAGCGGTGCATTTTCAATAACTTCATAGCTGGTTTCATCCGATGTATTCTCTTCTTCTTCCTCTGAGTCGACTTCTGTATCTTCAGCAGTCTCATCGTCAGAATCATCGACGAGTTCTTCATCAGCATCACTGGCTTCTTCTTCACCATTATTATTCTGATCTTCTTCGGCAGGTTCTTCTTCCCAGTCGTCTTCATCCTCGTCTTCAGTATCAGTAAGGACTTCAGATTCAGGTGTGCCGTTATCAGCATCAAAATCGACCGCAGATTCCCTATTCATGAATATAAATGCCATGATCCCAATCAGCACGACCAGCAATACAGCTATGATTCCGTAATAGATTTTTTCAGGTGTATTATTCTTAGGCCCTTTTGGTGTATTTGGTGTATTTGGTGTATTTGGTGTATTTGGTGTATTTGGTGTATTTGGTGTATTATTCTTTCTATTTGTCCGTGTCTGTTTCATATTTCAGTTGCCTCCATAACAAGTAGTTGATGATATTAAGTAAATTATACCACTGTTAAAAAGTGTAGCACAACGAATAGAATCAGGCAATGACAAATCAGATACAAAACCGACAAAAGCGTATCAAATGACTTAGTTTATTGAACTACACCCACTTTCGCTCACGCTTAGAAGTGGGCGATTCCTGGGAACAAAGTAGACTTGATACGCCTTTTCTAGAGTATCAGCGGTTGCTTTTATTTACCAGGCTAACCCCGTAGTCCCTACGGTTAGTTACGTTAAACAGGCTGTATCAGTGTTTTAAGCCCTTCGTTTAGAATGTTGATGCTCGCATTGATATCTCGGTCATGATGCACGCCGCATGCCGGGCACAGCCATTCTCTGATGATGAGAGGTTTTTTTCCATCGATATGCCCGCATGCTGAACACAGCTGACTGGAAGGAAACCATTGACTGACTTTGATCAGAGAGCGGTTATGCCATTCAGCTTTGTAAGTGAGCTTGTCGACAAAGGCAGACCAAGAGACGTCTGAAATCTGCTTAGCTAACTTCCGGTTCTTTTTCATTCCTTGAATATCAAGGGCTTCAATACAGATCACATCGTGGTTTTTGATGAGCGTTGTACTAAGCTTGTTCAAGAAATCTTGTCGTTGATTCGCTACTTTTTCGTAAAGTCCAGCGACTTTAAGGCGTTGCTTTTGATAATTCTTGGCAGCCGTCAACTCTTTGCCGTCTTTCTTTGCCTGGTCATAGCGACGGGAGAGTTTGCGCTGTTCTCTTTTAAGAGTGGCTTCCATTTTAGATGTAAAGCGATGATTGTCTTCTTTAACTCCAGTAGACAGAACCGCAAAATCAGTGATCCCTAGATCAATGCCGATAGCCGCACCCGATTTTGTTTCCGCTATCATTTCAACTTGACAAACAACCGAAACAAAGTACTTTCCCGTCGGGGTTTTGCTTATAATCGCACGCTGAATGGTGCCCTTGACGTCTTTACTTTTGGCAAAGCGCACCCAGCCTAACTTAGGGAGTTTGATTTTATTCCCTAACACCACAATATTGTCATTCGTCCATTTTGTTGTATACGATTGACGGCCGTGGGTCTTCCGTTTAAATGCAGGGTAGCCTTTTTTCTTCTGGAAAAACCTGTCAAAGGCATCTGACAAGTGTTCCAGAGCGGCCTGGAGGGCGATACTATCCGGTTCTTTAAGCCACAGCGTGTTTGACTGTTTTTTTAGTTGAGTCAAAGCAGCGGAACATTTAGTGTACGATAAGCCCTTCCCGGTTTCTTTGTATGCCGTCGTCCATTCATTTAAAAAATGATTGTAGACAGAGCGAGCGGATCCGATTGTTTTGTGTATGTGTGCTTTCTGTTTTTCATTGGGGTAGAGACGATATTTATAGGCTTTATACCTGAACATACATTCCCCTCCTCTTTAAGTTAAGATTACCTTAAAGAGAGCTTTAAATCAAGGGGAACACATCTCTTTATGTGACAAGTAACTGCAGGAAGAGGTCTGTTTTTTACAAAAAAACAGTTGAGCATGCTCAAGCGTCATTCATCACCCGCTTATAGAAGCGGATGTCTTCTGTCGCAACACGATAAAAAATAGCGAATTATGTAATAATGAGAGGGAATAAGCCTGTAGACTTCAACACCTTTATCTATACTATAATTTAGTTAATTAAGCATAACTAGAATAAAAACCCGTTCTGAGAGGTGAGTTCCCTCGCAGAGCGGGCTGAGCCTGACCGGATTATGGTTTCAGGACAAATTTAATGTTGTTGTCTTCTTTTTTGTCGAACAGATCATAGGCAGTAGAGGCTTGTTCCATTGGCATGACATGCGTAATAATGTCACTTGGATCAATGTCGCCTTTCATGATCATGTCGTAGAGTTTCGGCATGAGATGAGGCACAGGCGTCTGTCCAGTCTTCAGTGTGATGTTTCTGGCGAAAATATTATTGATCGGGAAATTTGATCCTGGAGTCAAGTATACACCTGTCACCATGATCGTTCCAAATTTCTTCACGGCAATACTAGCCATTTCCAGAGGACTAGTTGTTCCCCTCTGTGCTGAAATTAAATTGGTAACCTTCTCGATTTTACGCTCTTTTCCGTCCATAACTACACAGTCAATAACAACGTCAGCTCCACCGTTGGTCATGTCTTTCAATGCCAGGCTCGGTAGATCGACTTCTTCAAAGTTCAATGTTTCTACTCCGATTTTCTTGGCTGAATATTCCAGACGATTAGGCACACAATCGACAGCTATAACTCGTGCTGCACCTTTCAGCTTGGCGAATTTTTGAGCCAGCAGGCCGACAGGTCCAGATCCAAGCACAATGACCGTGTCTCCTTCTTTCACTCCAGAATGTTCTACACTCCAGTAAGCTGTAGGAACAATATCCGATAAGAAGAGTACTTTTTCGTCCGGCACTGACTGGTCAGGTATTTTGAAGGAATTCTGATCTGCATAAGGCACACGTAGAAACTCTGCCTGCCCGCCTGGGTAGTCACCATTCAGTTTTCCAAATCCAAACAATCCACCATAATCAGTTTCCGGATTTTTATTTGAGTTGTCACATTGGCTTTCCATATCATGTTCACAGAAATGACAATGTCCGCAACTTACATTGAAAGGGACAACAATTCTATCTCCAACTTTTAGGTTCTTGACCTCTGGACCGACCTCTTCGACGACACCCATCGACTCATGTCCGATAACGTAATCATCATCCAGCACCAGATTTCCATGGTGATACAAGTGCAGATCGGATCCACATATCGCAGTTGAGGTTACACGAATGATGGCATCTGTCGGTTCCTGTATCTTCGGATCAGGAACAGTAGTGACTGCTATCTTTTCTTTACCTTGAAACGTTACTGCTCTCATTGTAAAACTCCTTTTTATTGTATTTTACAGTACCACCAATTCATTTACATTGAAAACAATAACACTTAATATTTAAATAAAAAACTCTTCATCAGCCTGCTTTTCCTTAGTGGTAAAAGGAGAAGCGTCAGATGAAGAGTCATTTATCAGTAATTATTTTTTCATCGTGATTTTTCTTAATGGTATTGTTACTAGAGGTGCAATGATAGCTGCTGCAATAGCTTCTGCTACCCCATTCGTTCCTACTATGATTGCCAAAGCTCCAGCCAGATTGCTGATGTCTACATCAATTGCCTGAGCGTAAGCTTCTCCGAAAAAGAGATAGATGAAAAACAGGACAAAAATTGTATTTGTAAAAGATCCTACGACCGACGCACTGGCGAGTGCCACCTTATCTTTCTTTGGAAACAGTCTGTGTGACAGACGATAAGACAGTCCAGTAAAGAGTCCGATCAGCATTCTAGGAACAAGAGCGATCATTGGATGTGTCCAGAGCAAAAGATCCAGGGGCGTTGCCGGCATAGTATAGGCACGTATCATTCGAGTGATTCCCCAGACTGCACCGATAATGATTCCGTCTGTTGTACTCATAGTCAACGTTGCAACAATGACTGTGATATGTATGATCGTCGGATTGAGCGGTGGAATTGGAATATTCCCCAGAAACGGCACAAAGTTCTGAATCAGTATGATTGCAGTAAGAATCCCCAGTAAGGCGATACGATGGGGTTTAGACATTTTCTTGTTAGTTAGCATTCGTTTTCCTCTTCTCTTACCTGTTCTATTATATGCGGTTGGTCATGCTCCGGTTCAGTCTCCCGATTAGAACTGTCAGCATATGGACCTCTTCTTCAGTCCAGCCGGAAAGAATGGACTCAAACTTCTCTTCAAGATGTTTATGATAATTGGAGAATACATCCAGGGCTTTATCAGTTAGTGTGAAGTAAGCATATCGTTTGTCTTCTCCAGTGGTTTTAGTCACAAATTCCTTTTTGACAAGTGCATTCATCTGTCGACTGACTGTTGATTTATCCAGCCGGCTTTTCTGAGTAATGTCTTTTAGCGTGTACTCATCGTTGCCGATCAGTTTGATCAGATTTATTGCCGAGCTTGACAGACCATGTTCATGAAGCATCAGTTCAGCTACCTGCTTGTAAAGCTGATTCAGCTCTGTGACCTTTTCTAGCAGCGCATCTGTATTGCCTGGTGATTCCATTCAATTACCCCTCTCTTTAAATGAAAAAGCTGTGAACAATTGTACACGTCAACTATACCACGCCTTATTCTATTCAGCAATCTTTTTAATAGAATTGTTGATGTATCGGAAAAGTGCTATACTATAGAAGACTTTGTACAATGAAAGGAGTTTTTTTAATGTCTTTTGACGGGTTATTTGTCCATGCGCTTACAGATGAATTGAAACAAACATGTGAGGGCGGCCGTATTTCTAAAATACAGCAGCCATATGAAAATGAAGTTATTCTAAAAATTAGAGCAAACCGAAAAAACGTGTCTCTTCTATTGTCTGCCCATCCACAGTATGCCCGTGTTCAGCTGACAACGATTCCTTTCGAGAATCCTGACAGTCCTCCTCACTATTGCATGATTTTAAGGAAGTACCTAGATGGTGCAGTCATCGAATCAATTACTCAGAAAGAAAATGATCGTCAGCTAGTCTTCTCATTCAAGAGCAGAAATGAACTTGGGGATATGGAGCACCTTTCTCTTATTGTTGAAATAATGGGGCGTCACAGTAACATCCTGCTGGTCAATACGCCGGATAACAAGCTGATTGACGCAATCAGACATGTACCGGCCAGCCAGAATACTTACCGGACTTTGCTGCCTGGCGCTGAATATCGGCCGGCACCCGATCAGCATAAGAATAACCCCTTTAATTATGATGGTCCCTTCCCTGTATCAGAATTGAATACTAAAGATAAGATCAAATGGGTCCAGTCAACCTTGCAAGGATTCGGTAAAGATTCGGCAGTAGAACTTGTCCACCGTATAGAAACTCAAACAGAAGATTCTCCTGAAGCAGTTTATCAGCAGTTCATGCAGATGTTCAGTCCTGAACGTATTCAACCGACATTGATTAAGAATGGCAATAAGGAGACCTTCACCCCTTTTGACTACCATTCAATTGAAGGAGAGCGTATTAGTTATGATTCCCTGAGTAGCTTGATGGACCGTTATTTCCAGGATAAGAGTGAGCGGGACAGGGTCAATCAGCAGGCTAATGACCTGACTCAACTGGTCAGTACCTTTTATCAGAAGAACGAGAAAAAACTGGCAAAGCTTGAAAAAGAGCTAAAGGACACTGAAAAAGCTGATCAACTACGTGTTAAAGGAGAAGTGCTGACTGCCTATCTTCATGAGGTGAATAAGGGGCAGGAAAAGGTCGACTTGCCTAATTTTTATGAAGAAAACCAGATGATATCAATTCACCTGGACCCTCAGAAGACACCAGCAGAAAACGCACAGAAATTTTTCTCTAAATATCAGAAGTTAAAGAATGCCAAGGTTCACCTGGCTCAACAGATTGCTGCCACGAAAGCAGAAATGGCTTATTTTGATACACTGCTCACCCAGCTGTCTATTGCTTCTATTTCTGACTTGGATGACATCAGACAGGAACTGCGTGATGGTGGGTATTTGAAGAAACGCAGCAGTAAAAAGATGAAACCGAAGAAGTCAAAACCTGAAGCTTTCACGTCTTCCGACGGGACATCAATTCTTGTTGGAAAGAATAATACACAGAATGATGAACTGACACTGAAAAAAGCGAAAAAATCTTATTGGTGGGCTCATGCTAAAGACATCCCAGGTTCTCATGTCATTATTGAAGACAGTGAACCTAGTGAAAAGACCATTGAAGAAGCTTGTATGTTGGCCGCGTATTACAGTAAGTATCGTCTGTCTTCTTCTGTTCCAGTAGATGTCGTTCAGGTTCGCCAGATAAAAAAACCGAATGGTGCTAAACCAGGTTACGTCATTTATGAGGGTCAGAGTACGTATTTTGTCACACCAAGTGCAGAAGCTGTACGCTCACTAAAAGCATAGGAAAGACCGAGTGACTACTTGATGTAATCACTCGGTCTTTAACGTTTATTGTACAACCCTCTTTTTTTAATTAGGTTTGATAATTTCTACGGCATCTTTGCCGTCGATCTCTTTCATTGATACTTTAACCTGCTCGGATTTTGATGTAGGAATATTCTTTCCGATATAATCAGCTTTGATCGGAATTTCTCTGTGTCCTCTGTCCGTCAGAGAAGCGACCATAATTTTTTCGGGACGGCCAAGGTCGATCACAGCATCCATTGCCGCTCGAATCGTTCGACCGGTATAAATGACATCGTCGACCAGGATCACTACTTTTCCTTTAACAGAAACGGGAAAAATCTGTCCTTTTACTTCAGGATCTTCCACTTCTTCTGGAAAATGTCGATCATCACGGTAAAGGGTGATATCCAGTTCGCCAACTGGAATATCCTGTCCTTCAATCTCGGAGATTTTAGAGGCGATTCTATTTGCAATATATACTCCTCTTGTTTTTATACCTGCTAGAATAACATTGTCTATCCCTTTGTTTCGCTCGATGATCTCGTAGGAAATTCGTGTAAGTGCCCTGTTCAAGGCCACTTCATCTAAAATTGATACGACTTTTGACATGAATAGTCTCCTTTCCCTACAGTCTTCTGATGTGATCTAGTGTTTCTTCAAATGATTCTGGCAGTGGAGCTGAAAACGATAGTCTTTCTCCTGTAGTCGGATGGACAAACTGCAAAGAGGCGGCGTGCAGGAACTGTCCTGGTCCTTCAAGCGTTTTTCTTGGTCCGTAAAGTGGATCGCCAGCCATGCGATAGCCGATATATTCCAGATGTACGCGAATCTGGTGCGTACGACCAGTTTCCAGGTTCAGTTTTAAAAGAGTAAAGTCGTTGAACCGTTCAATCACTTCGAAATGAGTTACAGATGGTTTTCCATTTTCGACAACTTTATATTTTTTACGATTTTTAGGGTCGCGTCCGATCGGAGCATCGATCGTTCCACGGTCATTTTGAATGACCCCATGGACGAGCCCGATGTATTCACGTCCGGCAGTCTTATCTTGAAGCTGTCCAGCCAGTTTTTCGTGAGCCACGTCATTTTTAGCGACCATCAGAAGACCCGATGTGTCTTTGTCGATTCGGTGGACAATACCGGGTCTGATCTTCCCGTTGATTCCTGATAAGTCTTTAATATGATAAAGCAATGCATTGACCAGAGTACCACCTTCATGCCCCAGAGATGGATGAACCACCATTCCCTGAGGTTTGTTGATAACAACGACATCTTTATCCTCATACACGATATCGATCGCTATGTCTTCTGGCTGTGCATCGATCTCTACAGGTTCAGGAATGGATAGTGCAATAACATCGTCCTGCTGCAATTTATAATTTGCTTTTGACGGTTCACTGTTCACGGTAACCTGTTCATCCTTAATCCATCCTTGGATTTGAGATCTTGAATGATCCGGCAGCTGATCAGCCAGAAACTTATCCAGTCGTCCTGATTCATTTTTAATAGTAAAGGTGTAGCTTTCTGTCATTCTATTGTCCAACTTTCTTCTGATTTCTAATCTCGTCTATAACAAGGTAAACGATCATCAGTCCAACTCCTACCGATAAAGCAATATCTGCTATATTAAAGATCGGAAAATTGATGAAGTCAAGTTTTATCATATCAACAACATACTGTTGAATCAGTCGGTCGATGAAGTTTCCAATTGCGCCTCCAAGTATCATACTTAGCGATAAGCCGATAAGTATATCTTGCTTGCCTAACGTATGCAGATAATAAATGACGACACCTACAACGACAACCGTAACGATGTAAAAGAACAGCATCTGGCCCTCAAGTATACCCCAGGCTGCTCCCGTATTGCGATGATGAGTAAACGACAGGACATTTGGTATCCATTCTACTGTTTCTCTAAATGGAATAGTTGAAACAGTCAAATACTTGGTCAGTTGGTCCAGTCCGATGATCAGAACTGCCAAAGTGTAATAAAGTATCATAAAATCCTCTTTTCTTTAGTAGACTTTCTCATATTGTACAATATTTTTGCGATGAAACCTACCTTTACTGAAAGATTCTCTCAATCCCTTACTTCATCAAAGAAACAATATAACTCGATTACACCCATTACAGTTTAATTAGATAAAGAAGTCTGATATACTCGAAAAGTAATCGTATATATTTAAAACAATAAAGGAGATCACTAAATGATTCGAAAGCGATGGACATACTTAGCAGTCAGCTCAACGGCCTTACTTTTAGCTGGGTGCGATGATGGAGAGAACTTAGAAGATATGCAGGAGGCCACACAGGAACTGGACCGATTAAGAACAGAGACTGCGGATGAACTGAATCATTTATATGATCTGGAAACTGATCTGCAGAATAGTTTCAGTGAAACACTTGAATCGGATGATGAGTTGACTACTTTAGGTGATGGCTCTTCCCCGGTATTCGAAAATATTGAATCCAGAGAAGCTGTGTTGGAAAACATAGCAGCACATGAAGAAGAAATGAGCAAACACCAGTCAACGCTCGATACTTATGAAGGCGAACTGCTGGATCAATCAGAAATCGATGCAGTTATGTCTGACGTCGATACTTTTACTGATCAGCTCATCCAGTATAGAGAAAATTACCAGGCTGCCCTCTCTTCACAAGACAGCTATTTCGTCAGTTTATCTGAAAATGGCGCGACTTATGAAGACTTCGTCGACGGCATTCAATCAATTAATGACGAACGTGACGAACTTAGAGAATACCTGCTCGTACTTGACGAGACACTGGTAGACTTTGGTGAAAGTTTAGACCAGCTGCAGACATCTATTGATAACCAATTGACTGAGGATGAATAAGGAGAAGAAGACTATGAAACGAACATTAGCTACTCTATTTTTAGCCTCATCTCTTATATTGACTGCCTGTGATACCTCAGATGCAGAATACGATTCGGATGAGCAGTCTGAACCTGTTGAAGACAGTTCTGAAGAAACCAGTGAAGGTCAAGCTGATATGAATGACGATGATCACTCTAATGAAGTCTCAGATGATGAAGAAGACGTGGCAATAGATGAACCTGAAGAATCTTCATATCTTTACGAAGTCAACGAAAATGACATAGCTACAATTCAAGTGATTGAAGGCGAAGAAGCAAACGAACGTGTCGCCCTTCTTACTTATGATGATGCACCAGATAATTACGCCGTGGACATTGCTGAAGCGCTTGTCGAACATGACGCTCCTGCGATTTTCTTCGTTAACGGAATGTTTATTGAGAGTGAAGAAGGCCAGGAGATGCTTAGAGAAATTCACGAGATGGGATTTGCCATCGGGAACCATACACACACCCATCAGAGCCTCCCTTCTTTGAGTGAAGATGAACAGACTGAGGAAATCATGAAGACTAGTGACCTTATTGAGGAAATCATCGGAGAGCGTCCTCGCTTCTTCAGAGCACCATTCGGTCAGAACACTGATCATGTCAAGGAACTTGTTAGAGAAGACGGGATGGTCCTTATGAACTGGACCTATGGCTATGACTGGGAATCCGGCTATATGGAAGCTGAGCCACTTGCTGATATTATGGTCAATACCGAACTGCTAAGACCAGGAGCCAATTTGCTGATGCATGACCGTCGCTGGACTCTTGAAGCCACGCCTCAAATTATTGAAGGCTTAAGAGAAAACGATTATGAACTGGTGGATCCCGACTTGATTCGCTCCGCCACTCCAGAACAATCAGAAAGCGAGGAAACAGATTAATGAAACTTAATTTAAAGAAACATGTATTTTACTCTGCAGCCTTACTAGCAGTTGCTTCTCTTTCCCCATCAGTCGTTTCAGCCGATGAAAATGATACTGTTGATCAGCCTGAAGATATCGAGACAACTTACCTGAACTATACTCAAGACCCCCTTCTTTCTGTACCGGAAAGTTTCCCCCGTCAGTTTAAATTTGACAGCGGAGTAAACATCGACTATCCAGAAGACGGCGTGAAAGGTATTTTCGTCACTGCCCATTCTGCAGGTGGATCCAGACTGGAAACATTGACCGAACTGCTCAATACGACTGAACTGAACAGCATGGTTATCGATGTTAAAGATGATTACGGCGATATTGTCATGCCGATAGAATCCGATCATGAATACGTCAATCAGTTCACTAATAACATTGTTGAAGCTGAACCTTTGATGGAACATCTAGAGGAAAACGATATTTACCCAATTGCACGTATTGTCGTATTTAAAGATTCCAGACTGGCTAATGAACGCCCTGATCTGTCATTTACTGAAGATGACGGATCCGTATGGGCTAACCGCCGCGGAGAAAGCTTCGTCAATCCATATGAACGTGAAGTATGGGAGTATAATGTTGAAGTGGCCCGCCAGGCAGCTAAGCTTGGCTTTAAGGATATCCAGTTCGACTATGTTCGCTTCCCTGAAGGATTTGAATACCGTGATGAAGACCTGAACTATTCTCGAGGCGATTACGAAGAGAGCGATCTAGATAATGTCAAGCAGCGTGTCGATGCTGTAACTGAATTCGTAGCTTATGCTCGCCGTGAACTTCAGCCTTACGATGTCGATGTATCTGTAGATATCTTCGGTTATGCTGCAACGCGAGAAGAAACTCCTGGTATCGGTCAGAACTTTTCAAGAATTTCTGAGAATGTCGACGTGATTTCTTCGATGATTTACCCTAGTCACTGGGGTGCAGGATCATTAGATATTGAGCGCCCAGATCTTGAGCCGTATAATGTCATCGCAAACTACATGGAACTCGAAAACGAAATCCTTGATAACCTGGGCGACCGTGCCCCTATTTCCCGCCCGTGGATCCAGGACTTCACAGCATCTTATCTTGGTTCAGGATGGTACATGAATTATGGCGCTGAAGAAGTCAGTGAGCAAATTCGCGCCTTGAATGAATATGGAGTGGATGAATTCCTCTTATGGAATGCAGGAAACCGTTATTCTGAAGGTGCTACCTACAGTTTTGATTAATAGGCGTAAAAATTAAAAATCTCTCGTTGTTGTTCGCTAATGAATGACTTCGAGAGGTTTTTTGTGTGAAATACGTCACTAAGATGGATTTCTGTTCTGAGTTCCGGTCCAATCGTCCAAGCACAGGTACTCAAAAGGTTTATTACACTGAGTTCCGGTCCAATCGTCCAAGCACAGGCACTCACACGGTTTATTACTCTGAGTTCCGGTCCAATCGTCCAAGCACAGGTACTCATACGAATTTTTACCTCTAGTTACGAAGCAATCACTTTAACCTGCCCCTATCGTCTACGCGCTATAGATCAACATGCCGCATAAAGAAATTTCATAAGAAAAAGCAGCTGAATCAGCTGCTTTCCCTTTAATCATAACCCTTCACTAGTCCACCTGAATCGTCTGGCCATTATCCAGCAGAACCAAGTATGTCTCGAGTACTGGTTTTCTCAGTATCGATTCCAGTGCCTGCTTGTACAGTATGAGCTGACCTTTATATTTTTTAAGCATTTCTTCTTCAGCTCTATCCTGGAAGCGTTCAACATTGTCTGTCTTATAGTCAAAGAGAATGAGGCCTTCTTCCCCTTCAATATAGCCGTCGATAATCCCGTGAATCAGTACGTTGTCATCCACTGCCTGCATATCCTGAAAAATATCTCTAGCTTCAAGGAGAAGTGAGAACGGCACTTCCCTCTTCATTGACGAAACATGGCCTAATATATAGCGCCCAAATGTTGTCTGGAAAAATCGGTCGATTTTTTCTACAGGTATTAGCTCAGCAATATCTTCAGTGATGACTTTTTCAGAAGCAAGTTTATTTACCTCAGCTTTAATATCCTCAGCAGTTAGCGATTCATTCAAGTCAATAGCTTGCAGCATCAGGTGGGTGGCTTTACCGATTTCTGCTCCGCTTGGTTTCAATACCTCCTGTAGAAACTTGGGCCGCTCCAGTTCATCTTCAACGTACCTGTTGGACTGTCTAGGATTCGTTACATCAATTTTCACCATCTGTCCGTCATCCGGTTCTTCAAACATGCGTTTAATCTCGGACACGGACTGGTAACTGGTGGTCTGAGTAGCCAGCTCATATGGGTACTCAAAAGCCATTAGACTAAGGGCCTGCGATACAGCTGCTTTCACTGTCTCGTTATCTGACTCCCTCATTTTCCCTTGTTTCAGGTCCTCAAACCAGTTACTGCTTTCTTCATTCTGATAGCTGATCAGATGTTCTTCGAGTTCAGTCGACTGGTAAAATGAGACAGTAAACGACGTGTCATAAGTGTGGACCCATCTATTCTGGGACTTGATTTCGCTTTCTGCTTCCATGTTCTGGTGCCTGATCAGGCATTGACCAATCCAGTCCATGAAATGCTGAGAATCAAGCCTTAATGCTGGTGGGAGAACAGTTTGAGCATGCCCACTCACCTTGTTCCATTTGCTGATAGCCGTTTCTTTATTTTTGTAGGATCCAATCAGGAACAGTTTCTGTTCAGCCCGTGTCAAAGCTACATATAAGACCCGCATCTGTTCAGATAAAATCCGGTTCTTCTTCTGCATTTTCAAAACGGTTTCCGGCAAAGTCGGCGTTTTGATCCGGTTCGTGACGTCGATATATTCTGATCCGACCCCGTATTCTTCATCAAGCACGGTAGAGCCCCTGATATCCATCAAGTTGAATCGCTTGGACATATCCATGACAAATACGATCGGAAATTCAAGCCCTTTACTGGCATGTATCGTCATTACTCTGACCGCATCCTCCCCATCGGTTACGGCTGATGGTTCAGCGAGATCTTTGTCTTTTTTCTGCATCTTTTCGATAAATCGGATAAACTGGAACAAGCCCTTAAATGACGTTTTTTCATATGAAGCCGCACGTTCGTATAGGGCATGTAGATTGGCTTTTCTCTGTCTGCCGGAACTCATGCCTCCGACATAATGCAGGAAACCAGTGTCTTCGTATATCATCCAGATCAGTTCGACCAGCGATTTTCGCTTAGACTGAGTCCGCCAGTGTTCAAGCTGCTGATAAAACTGAATCAGTTTCTCCTGCAATTTGATATTTCCTTCATCTTGCCAGTTTGTCCGACTGACAAAAGCCTGCAGCGCTTCAAAATACGTGCCCTGCTTATCTTCGATGCGGATGCGAGCCATGTCGACTTCGTTCAGTCCGACCATGGGTGAGCGAAGAACTGCAGCAAGCGGAATATCCTGTTTCGGATTATCTATGACTTTAAGCAGTGACATCATAATTGCTATCTCAGTGGTCTGGAAATAGTTTTGAGTATCATTCACGGCTGTTGGGATCTGAAGCTGTTTAAAGATATCCTGAATATCAATATTATTTTTCTTTGTTGGTGTGAGAAGCACAATATCCTTGAACTGCACAGGTCTGTTGGCTTTCATCTCTTTATCATAAACCTCATATCCAGTAGCGACCATTTCTAGAATTTTATCGGCAACCATGTATATTTCACCTTTAGTCTTCGTGTTCATCTGAAACGAAACACTGTCGGTATCCAGAGATTCATTGTCTTCTTCAGCATCATCTTCTTCTGTTTCATATATCAGAACATCGGCAGAGAAACGGTCAGATTCCGGAAAGGCGGTAAACCCGTTTATCAGTTTAGCCGATTCATCATAGACCAGTTCGCCCACTTTCTTGTCCATCAGCTGTTCGAAAATGAAATTGGTAAACTGAAGCACATCCGGACGCGAGCGGAAATTTTCAGCTAAAATGATCCGGTCCCCATCCTGACTTTTTTCGTATCGTTCGTATTTCTCAATGAAAAGACTAGGATCAGCTAGCCTGAAAGAGTAAATGGACTGCTTGACGTCCCCCACCATGAACTGATTCCCGATATCGTCAGATGAACGAGTCAGCCATTTCAAAATCGTTTCCTGAATCAGGTTGATATCCTGATACTCATCGACCATCACTTCAGCAAACTGTCTGCGGTAATGCCTGGAGGCTTCAGAAGGTACTGACTGTCCGTCAGCAGTGTCTATCAGAATAGCCAGGGTCAGGTGCTCCAGATCGTTGAAGTCCAGCACTTTTCTGTCTGCTTTATGCTGCTGGTAGCGTTCGTAAAACAGTACTGCCACACGAGACAGTTCTTCAACGAGTCCTTTTACTGCACTCATCGTTTCCGCTTGTTCATCGGGTGATAAAAGGAAATAGCTGTCTCTTAAGGAAACGACAAAGGCTTTGGCTTTATCTCGGAAGCTTTTCATTTCCTTAGCGGCTTCCTTGACTTCATCAGGTGAATGTTTGCCTGGATTTTTCCATCTTGGGAATATTGGGCCATTCAGTAAACTGTATACATCATTGAGACGATCTTCATGGATAGCCTGCTCAGCCCGTTCGACCAGCTCTAGGTCATTCACTAGCAGCTCAACCGTCTTATCAAGTGACGGATCGCCATTACTCATCTGATGAGCATCGCTTAGAAGTTCCTTAGCAGTGTCCAACGTATCCAGAATTGCAGGCTTGGCCAGTTCCTGGAAAATGGTACTGCTGGCCAAGTCTCCCCCTTCCGTTTCATATCGGCTGGACAAGTCTGAGAGCCACCCTTTTGAATCAGTCTTGGACCGTGAAAAATCATAAAGTTTGAAGATAAGATCAGTCAGCCCGTCATCACTGCGGTCATTTGAGTACGCTTGAGCCAGTGCTTCAAATAAAGAATCTTCTTCGCCGTATAATTCCTCTCTCAGTTCCTCCCAGACATCTTCTTTCATGAGAGCAATCTCTGTATCGTCCGTCAGCAGTCGAAAGACGGGATCGAAGTCGATTAGATAATAGTAGCGTTTGATCACTTTCAGACAGAATGAATGCAAGGTCGAAATGTCTGCATGACCTAAAAGAGGAATCTGACGAATTAGATGCTGCTTTTTCTTAGGATCCGTTTCAGCGTTGAGTTCCTTCTGAATGGCTCTCTGGATCCGTTCTTTCATTTCTCTTGCTGCGGCATTGGTATACGTCACGACAAGCAGTTCATTGATGTCCGTAAAGTTTTTGATCTTTTCAATCACTCGCTGCACAAGGACGGTCGTTTTTCCGGACCCTGCAGAAGCAGAGACCAAGATATTCTTGCCTTCATCATAAATTGCCTGCCACTGATGATCCGTAAATTGGGCATCAGCCGGCTTTGATGGAATAGTTGCCATTAGTTGTCATCTGCTCCTCTCTCGCTTAAGTCCAGGTATTTAGATTTTAATTTATCGATCAGATCGGACTGATCACTGATGGGTTCAAGTTGCCGGTACTGATTCTGTCCGTTCGGTAGAAGAACATCAAACTGGGAAATCGGCTGATAGATGCCTCGAACAGATGGTGTAAATTCTTTCTTGTCGTAAATAGGCGACAAGGTATTTTCACCTGCCAAGATCCGGTTACCTGCTTCTCTGATTTTCTCCCTGTTATGTCTGAAGAGCAGATCTAGATCCTCCATTGTGATCAGCTTTCCTTTGATCTGGTCTCTTGTTTTGACATACTCAAGAGGATAGACCAGAGAATATTTGTTTTCAGGCAGAGTCAGGTCCAGTTTTTCAACCAGCTCGTCCTCATTCAGGATGATCCCGTCCATTTTAAATGACTTCAGCCAGACATCCAGCCAGTCCTTTTTAAGCAGATCGCTGGCTTTAAGCATTGGGTTATTGACATGGGCATAAAATGCACCTGCGGGCTTGGCCTTTTTACCAAAAATATCTTCCGAGTAATGAACAGCTGTATCAAGATAAGTCAACATCTGCATCATCAGTCCGTGATATATTTCATCGAACTTCAGTGATTTTCTGCTGGATTTGTAATCTACAATACTTAAATACAACTCATTTTCCAGTTCCAAAGCATCCAGCCGATCGATTTTTCCGCGTACATAGAGATTTCCTCCAGTATTAAGGGGGAAATTAAGCCCCGGTACCCCTTCTCGACTCCCCAGTCGTCCAAAAAGGACCTCTGACTTGCGTGGTCTCATCTGTGTCCGTCTCGTCTGGTTCGACAGGGCCTTGACCATCTGCTGAATGGTACGGCTCAGTTGTTTTCGTATGAATTTCATCCGATTTGACATGGACAGCAGTTTGAACTTGTTGTTCTGATACAGTTCCTGAAGAACCTCTTCTGTTACAGATTCAAGTTCATCTTCGTTCAGCTGATCAAAGGACAAATTATTGGTAATAATTGATCTGAAAATACTATCCAGAGCATCGTGGAAAAAGGTTCCTGTTTCTGCCGGAGTCAGCTCCTGGACAGCCCGTTCCCGCAGTTTTAATCCGTACTGGAGGAAATGACTGTACGGATCCAGATAGAAACTTTCCAGCTGTGACACTGAAAGATACAGATCTTTCCCGTAGAGTTCTTCAGCCAGTTCTGGTGACAGGCGTCGAGGAATATTTCTATATTCAAGACTCTTTAGTATTTTCTTTTCAACCTCCGAGGACTGTTTCTGAAGGTTCTGAAATAAGATAGTCCAGAAAATTGGCGGATTAGTCTTATGATCCAGCCGGTCTCTTAAAATAGTCACAAGCTGACCGATCGTCTGACGTCTGGATCCGACAAAAGAAAGAGATAAATCAGTTGACTCATCAGTCACGGCCCCAGCATCAGTGTATTTACGGTCAATCGGTATAGCGAGCTGACGGTTAAGACGTTCGATGTAAGGGCTCAGTCGGTTGTCACCAGAGCCGTCATTCTTCATCGGATAACTGAGGATCAGTTTATCCGACGCAATAAGAAAGGCAAGATAGGCAGTGAAGGGCTCGTTAGCCAGTCTTCCCGCTGTGGATGGCATGAGAAATTTATCGTCCGGGAGAAACACGCCAAGTTGTTCCCTGTCTTCGTCTGTCAGTATAGAGTCATTTTCTGAATTCAAGGGCAGCTGTGTATCTGTCATTCCCATGATGACTACTAATTTCTTGCAGTTAAGCCGTGATTTGTCAAACTGAGTGAACATGACCTGATCGATACTCGGAGGGACAATGGCGTATGTTGCCTGTTCAAATCCAGTTTCTAGAACTGACAGAAAGGTATCGACTTCCCAGGCTTCATCACCAAGCACATCGACGAACTCGTCCAGTAGCTGGATGAAGGTCTGCCAGACTTGTTCGTGTTTTCTCGCATCTTCAAGCTCCCCATCCTCAAGTGCCTGATCACGCCAGTATAGGAGTTGACGATCAATTCCGTGCCGCTCAAGAAACTGATAGATAAGACGCACAGCTTCTCGGTTCGTTTTAACTCTATCCAGCTGTTTGAAAAACGGAAGAAACGCTGAGCGAACGATTGAACGCGCCTGATTTGCCTGTTCCTGCATCCGTTTGTCTGCATCCAACTGGTCATCCATTTCTTCTAGATGAAAGCGTGCATAGATCCAGTCTTCATCTCTTACCCAGTCATTGCCTTCGTACCCATAAGCAAGCATGACGTTCTCAAGAGTATCTACGGATTTTCGCCAGCTTTCCGATTTAGAACTCCAGAAAGATAGGCGGTCTCTCTTTTCTTTAGGAACTGTCCGTTCATCTTCCACAGGAATGAACAGTTCAGTTTTAAGAAAGCGCATGACATCTTCATAACGGTAATGTCGTTTATAGATATTTACTAGACTTTGTATACATTCTACCAATGCATGATGGGACATCTTATCTGCTTCGTCAATAAACAGAGGGATGTCATTTTCCGCAAAGGTAGACTCCATTAGCATTTTGTAATCTTCAAGGGTTCTAGCACTTACAAGAATGTCCTTGTAGCGGTAATTGCCTTCAACAACTAACTGTTTTATGGTAGTTGCTGTGTGCAACACTTCGGCTTGTCTTGATTCTGCTTCTCTTATTTCTATACAGCTGCTGTAATCAGCTGACGGGTGCGACCGTTGTTTAGGTGTCAGATCGAAACTGCTGACCCAGTAGTCTTCAAAGTTTTGCAGTGCATCACATCGCTCACGACTGTTGTCTTTTACAACAGTATCGTTCAATACTTGTAGACGACGATTTCTGGCTTCCTGGTAAAGCCTGAAATAAGTCATTCCAGTCTGATAAAAAAAGTTAGTCATCTCTGGAGGTTCCACCGCATATTTTTTATCTAGAACCAAAGAAACTTTTACATCCTTTGCATGTTCGACCATCTGCAGGACCAGCTCCTGCTCCTGTGCCGAAAAGCGGTGAAAGTTATCAATGATGATGTGGGTACGGCTAAGATCCCTTATTTTAACTTCTTCAATCAGCGCTTCAAGTACATCCTCTTTTTCAATATACTTTCCTTCAAGATGAGAGAGAAAAGAATCATACAGCAGGGTAATATCTTTGAGTTTAAGTAAGAGGTCTCTAGTGCCTGGCTCACCTTCAAAGATCTGACCACTGATATTAGTCAGATCTTCTGGCATTACGCGAGCCTTTCTCAATTCCATAAACAGTTCAGTCGTTTTTTCTACAAAGCCCTGCTGCTGACTTTCTCCTCTGAATATGGTCAGGGCTTCCTCATTTTCTCTTAAAAGTCGACGCATCAGCATGGTCAGTCCTGTTTCAGTAAGCTGGGAATGACTGTATAAGGCCGTGTCCTGAAGAAAGTACCATGCCAGACGACTGAAACTGAACACCTGCAGATTGATCATTCCTGCCAGATGACGATCATTATCTGGCTGACTGTCTTTTATACGATCCAGAATAGCCATTTCCGATTCAAATTTCATATGATCCGGGACTAGATAGAAAACTTGTGCCTCTTCATCCTCCATCCAATTCATCATCTGGTCGAAAAGTATTTTCTTCTTATCCGTCTGCAGTCTGCTCAGAATAAATTGAAGACCCATTCATGTGCTCCTCTCTCTTAAGCTATTGATTTAATGTTAAGAAGAAAGGAAAGAAAGGCCGGTTAAGCCTTCTTCCCTTTTCTTATTATTCAGCTACAGCAAGCTTTGCGATTTCAATCAATACATCAGTAGCTTTAATCATGCTCTCTACAGCTACGAATTCATAACGTCCATGGAAATTTTCTCCTCCAGCAAAAATATTTGGAGTTGGTAGACCCATGAATGAAATCTTTGATCCGTCTGTTCCCCCACGAATAGGTTTGACGATAGGACTGATTCCCAAATTATTCATTGCTTTATCAGCAAGTTTAACCGGTCTCATGTCTTTTTCAATGACTTCGCGCATGTTATAGTACTGATCTTTCATTTCAACAGAAACGCGCTCTTCATCAAATGTTTCGTTCAGCTTAGAAGCAACAGTTATCATCTGTTCTTTCTTTGATTCAAAGGCTTCCCGATCATGATCTCTTATAATATACTGCATCATGGCTTCATCCACGGTCCCCGTGATTTCAAGAAGATGGAAGAACCCTTCTCTACCGTCAGTTCGTTCAGGGACTTCATTTTCAGGTAATGCCTGATCAAAAGATACGGCTAGTTTAAGCGCGTTGATCATCTTATCTTTAGCAGTCCCCGGGTGGACGTTTTTCCCTTTGATTCTTATTTTTGCCCCTGCTGCGTTGAAACTTTCATACTCAAGTTCCCCGACAGGGCCTCCGTCAACTGTATACGCAAAATCCGCTCCAAAGTGGTCGACATCGAATCGGTCTGCTCCCACACCGATTTCTTCATCAGGTCCGAAAGCCACACGGATTTTTCCATGCCTGACTGTCGGATTGGCAATAAAGAACTCGACCATACTCATGATTTCAACAATACCTGATTTATCATCTGACCCAAGTAATGTCGTCCCGTCGGTTGTAATCAGTGTTTGACCAATATAATTTTTCAGATTAGGAAAATCGTCCGGAGATAATCGAATACCCTGCTCTTCATTAAGTACGATCGTTTCACCATCATATTTTTCAATGATCTGCGGACTGATATTTTCTGAATTGAAGTCAGCCGTGTCCATATGAGCTATGAAGCCGATGACCGGTCCTGTATCTTCAGCATTCGCAGGCAATGTAGCCGTTACGAATCCATTTGACTCATTGTATTCCACATCGCTCATCCCGATTTCTTTAAGGTCAGTCATCAGTAAACGAGCAAAATCTACTTGTTTCTGAGTAGAAGGCACTGAAGTGGAATCAGCATCTGAACGTGTATCGATTTTTACATAAGTTAGAAAACGGTCCATTAAATTTTTATACATAGTCATTCCATCCTTTTAAATAGAGTAAGTAAAGACGTCAGTTTGTGTCGCTGTCTGTAAAATAGTCAGGTCCCAGTTATTAGTCAGTTTCAGCTGCTCGAAATATCTGGCCAGCTTCGGCACACAGATTGCTTCCATATAATGACCGGCATCAATGAAATCCAGCCCGTCTCTCAGCATATCCTGTGCTCCGTGGTAGGAAATGTCACCAGTAATGAAGAGAGTCGCTCCACTGGACAGAGCCTCTTTATAGTACTTTTCTCCGGATCCGCCGAATATAGCTACTTTCTCATGTTTACGTTCACGATCGTTTGAGCCGAAACGCACACCATCTACTGAAAAGAGTGTTTTAATCCTCGCAGCGAGTTCCTCGGTAGTTTCAGGTTTCTCCAGCTTACCGGCCCGACCGAATCCGAATGCATCGGTCTGATTGTCTAGGGTAAATAGGTCAAAGACCGGTTCTTCATAAGGATGGTTAGCTCTCAGTGCCTCAATGACAGGATAGACAGAAGAATTCTTCAATAGCATTTCGATGCGCTGTTCATGGATCACTTCTTCTTTGCCGATTTCACCTTCAGCGGGATCTGCACCTTCCTGAGGCGTAAAACGGCCATGCCCTTCCAGAGTATAGGACACGTCTTTATAGTCGCCCACTTCTCCAGCTCCTGCTGAATGCAGAGCCTTTCTAACCATGTCCGCAGCATAATCGGGGACATACACGGCAAGTTTCTTATAGCCTTCTTTGGTACTCACTGAGACAATCTGTCGCTCCTCCTGACTGATACCTATACTGTCAGCCAGCCAGTCATTCATCCCGCCTTCTGCCGCATCAAGATTGGTATGGGCAGAGTATACTGCAATATCTGATCTGACCAGGTCAAGAAACTCCCGCGTTCTGGAGTCCTCATCAGTCAAGTTTTTTAAAGGTTTGAAGATCGCAGGGTGATGAGTGATGATCAGATCCGCCTGCTTATCTTTTGCTTCCTGGATCGTCTGCTTGTCAACATCGAGAGCTATCAGAACAGTCTTGACCGCTTTGTTTTTAGAACCAAAGGATAAACCGACTGGATCCCATCCTTCAGCAAGTGAAGGGGGTGCGAGCTGGTCAAGTGCAGTTGTCAGATCGTTCACTGTCACGTCTGTCATTCGATCATCTCCTTAATCAGTTTAATTTCTTCTTTGAGTGCCGATAGCTTTTCTTCATTAGGCTGGCTTGACCGTTCCATCTGACCAACGATGAACTCGTCCGTATTCATCTGCTGGGTCCACTTTTTCTTGAACGTCTCAGATTGTTCCTTACTGAGATATGGACCGAACAGTAAATCTTTTTTGGAATAAGTTACTGGAGTGTCAGACGGTACGGCTTTGATGATTTCATAAATCTTTTCATTTTCCTCAAGAATCGTTTCATCTGTAATACGGTACTGCTGTTCCATCAGGTATTCTCTTACAGTTTCTTCAAACACATTCGGCTGTAGTATCAATGTTTCCTGACCAGTCAGTCTATCATTTTCTTGTCCTTTTTCAAGGATCGATCGGATCAGTGCACCACCCATTCCAGCTATAGTAACCGTGTCGATTCGATCTTCGGGTTTTAAAACCATTAATCCGTCACCCAGTCGGACTTCAACTATTTTTTCCAGTCCGGTCCGCCTGACTTCCTTCACTGCGTTGTTAAATGGCCCCTGGACCACCTCTCCTGCCACAGCAAAAGTGATTTTCCCCTGGTCTGCTAGATAACACGGCAGATAAGCATGGTCAGACCCGATATCAGCCACTCTTGCCCCTTTTTCTACGTAGTCGGCTACCTGCTTGAGCCGTTTTGATAATTGAACTGAAATCATAGGTCACCTCTTTAAAGTCTTCAAGTCTATTTTACCAGTTTTCAGCAAAGATTGAAAAGTTTTGAATAAATTTAACAGGAATTAATACAGAGAAAACCCCCGGATCACTTATAGTGGGTTTCCGGGGGTTCTCATAAAAGTAGTTGATCATGCATTAGGGTGATCTTTATTTACGGTTTCTTAATCAATACATTTCTTTCGCATCATGGTCTCCTACGCCAGTCGCATTATTTGAGTAAAGAATAGTATCCTGTTTCTGATACCCTTCGTTCTTCAGCTGACTGACGACTTTCAACGCATCATCCGGTTGTCATAGGTGCCGATTATTGAATGATTATTTTTATGCATGCTATCTCTCCTATAAAATTTCTAGCTTAGATTAACCATCAAATATTATTATAGGAATAATCGGATGAATTGACCAATAATAGACCTTATGTCACTTTAGGATTTATAAAAATTTAACTAGACAAATGACATCAAAAAACAGCCCATACCACCCTTAAAGAGTGGAAATGGACTGCCACAGATTAAACAACTTTACAACTTATTAACTCAGTCTATACTTATTCTGCGTCTTCGTCTTTTGATTCACCGATAACTTCTGGTTCAGGCATATCTTCAGTTGTTTCAGTCGTTTCTTCCTCAACTGCTTCTGGAGCTGATACAGATACAACTGTCAGGCTGTCGTCAGTAAGCAGTTCAGCTTCGTCTCCAACTTTGATGTCAGATACGTGAACTGTATCGCCGATTTTCAGTTCAGATACGTCTACAACGTATTCTGAAGGAGCTTCTGCTGGAGCAATGTTGATTTCCAGTTCAGAAATTGACTGAGATACGATACCTTCTTTGATTTCTTCTGCGCCGGAAATGTGAACCGGAATAGACATAGTAACTTTCTGTCCTTTTGTGAATGCTAGAAGATCAACGTGGTATACTTCTGGTTTAAGAGCAGCATTGTCCTGATCTTTTACGAACACCTGGTATGTGTCACCTTCAACATCGATATCGAATACACCGTTGTATCCTACTTCGCGGATCGTGTTTTCGAATTCTTTACGGTTGATCAGTACTGAGATTGTCTCAACTTCTTTTCCGTAGATTGCTGCAGGGATCTTACCTTCGTTTCTCGCTTTTCTTGAAGCGGATGTTCCTGTTTCTGTACGTTTAACTGCTGATAATTTCATCTGATTTTCACCTTCCAGGATTATATTTTAAGTAACTAGCATACGTCATTACTGAACAAGCCAGAAATTAGTATAACAAAAATGTGACAGGAATGCAAAGAAAAGCGACAAGAACTTTACCTTTACAGTCATAATTCGCTTCTCTCTGCTAGTAGCATATCACATCGTTTCTACTCCAAAAAGTCTTTCAGTTGTTTTGAACGACTCGGGTGGCGCAGTTTTCTCAAAGCTTTAGCTTCGATCTGACGGATACGTTCTCTCGTTACGCCAAAGACTTTACCAACATCTTCCAAAGTACGCTGACGTCCGTCGTCTAGACCGAAACGCAGACGCAGCACGTTTTCTTCACGGTCAGTCAGTGTGTCGAGCACATCTTCCAGCTCACTCTTCAAGAGTTCATAAGCTGCATTGTCAGCCGGACTGGTTGCATCATTATCTTCAATGAAATCGCCCAGATGTGAATCATCTTCCTCACCGATCGGCGTTTCCAGAGAGACTGGCTCCTGTGAAATTTTTAGAATGTCGCGTACTTTTTCAGTAGGCAAGTCCATTTCAGCACCGATTTCTTCTGGTGTCGGTTCTCTTCCAAGGTCCTGCAGCAGCTGACGCTGGATACGAACTAGCTTATTGATGGTTTCGACCATATGAACCGGAATACGGATCGTACGAGCCTGGTCGGCAATTGCACGAGTGATAGCCTGACGAATCCACCATGTCGCGTACGTAGAGAATTTGAATCCTTTTTCATAGTCAAACTTCTCTACAGCCTTCATAAGTCCCATGTTCCCTTCCTGAATCAGGTCAAGGAAACTCATGCCTCTACCAACATAACGTTTAGCAATAGATACAACCAGTCTCAAGTTGGCCTCAGCCAGTTCCTGCTTGGCGATCGTGTCACCTTCTTCGATACGTTTGGCCAGTGCAATCTCTTCTTTGGCACTAAGCAGGTCTACGCGCCCGATTTCTTTCAGGTACATGCGGACAGGGTCATTTATTTTAACTCCAGGAGGGGCAATCATTTCTTCTTTTTTAGCTTCTTCAGCCGCATCTTCTTCTTTATTCAGCTGCTTAGCCAGTGGGTTCCCATCTTCATCGACGACGCCGATTCCTTCATCTTCAAACTTCTGGATCAGATCTTCCATCTGTTCTTTTTCAAGTTCAAAAGGTTCCGCAAGCTTGTCCGTCAATTCGACGTAAGACACTGTCTGCTCCTTTTTCTTCTTGATTTCCTTGATAAACTGGACAACCGCAAGTTCATACTTTTCTTCAGGCTGTTGGGTAGATTTTTTATTAGATTTTGCCATATACTGACATGCCTCCTGATTAATCGTTAATTACTTTTCATTTGTTTAATTATATTTATGATTTCAAAACTTAGTGCTTGCTGCTTCTGTTTATCTCCGTTTCTTTCAGCCAGTTTCAGTTCTTCTTTTTTTGACTGAAGTCTGGTTTCAAGCGGCTGCCTGTCACAGATCACAGACAAGTAGTCCTCAATTTCACCACGAGCTATTTCTTCACTCAGAGATATCCAGGCAATTTCTGATGCCTTGCTTTTCAGACGTTCATCTGGAAGGAAGTCAAGAAACGACTGCAGAGACGTGTCTTCATGAGTATGATGAAACTCATCATACAACAGATAGAGCACCTGATGATCCTGATCTGAAAATGACAGCTCTTTATCCTGACTATTCAGGATCGTCCAAGTTTCATCCAGAGTAAACAGACGATGGAGAAGATTTTTTTCGGCCCGGGTCAGTGCTGTTTCTTTCGGATGGTTCCGGTGAAACACGATAGACTGGACCGGCTCCGGTGAAGTGTCCTGTCTTGCTTCTTTACGCTTTTCAGCCCGACGCTCGTTCTGCTGTTCGATCACAAAGGTATGCATCTGTTCCTTCAATGTCTCAAGAGACAGATCGAATTCGTCCTGAAGCTGTTTAAGATAGAGTTCCCGTTCAATTGCAGAGGTCACTCGAGCCAGTTCTTTCAGCACAATTTCAATATATTTCAGACGTTCACTTTCATTTTTCAAATTGAGACCTTTGCGGTGGTAAGCCATAAGGAAACTCACCAGAGTGTCTCGGCCATGTTTCAGAAAATCCTGAAAAGCTTCTATTCCTTTGGTCTGAATATAATCATCCGGATCAAGTTTCTCAGGAAAGGTCGCTATCTCCATGGTAAAATGTGTATCCTTGCTGATGAAATCTGTCGCCCGCTTAGTTGCTTCAAGTCCGGCATCATCCCCATCATAAGCAATGACCACATGATCGGTCACTTTATCAAGTTGGGAGATCTGTTCTTCTGTCAGACTTGTTCCCATCGACGCGATCCCGTTTTTGACTCCAGCCTGCCAGGCTGATATGACATCCATAAACCCTTCAAAAAGAATGACTTCATTTTCGCGGCGGATCGATGCACGGGCTTTATCGTAATTGAACAGCACCCGTCGTTTATTGAACAGATCTGTTTCCGGGCTGTTCATATATTTGGCAGTCCGGTAATTGCCGGACTGCTCCATAAAGGCACGACCAGAAAATGCGACCGTCTGCCCTTTTGCATTATTTATTGGGAACAGAATCCGGTTGGAAAAGCGGTCAAGAAAAACATCATCCTCCCGGTCAGAAAACAGACCGGATTTTTTCAACAGCTCCGGATCGTTCAATCCTTCATTATCGAGATATAGTTTCAGTGCTTCTCTTTTAGGAGGAGAAAACCCGATTTTAAAGGTCTCGATGCTCTCCTTAGTCATTCCTCTATCAAGAAGGTAACGGTAAGCTTCTTCACCCGTCTGCGTATTAACGAGCAGGTGATGATAAAAATACTCCGCTTTTTCGTAGACAGCCAGTAACTTTGCCTGCATCGAATCCGGATCTGGAGCTGACTCCCTTGCTCGGTCAATCAGAGTGAAATCGATCGGCACATCAGCCAGCTCAGCAGTTTTCCCTACCGCTTCAACAAAAGACAAGCCTTCCATTTCCTGGAGGAAGCTGAAGACATTCCCGCCTCTTCCACAGCTGAAGCAATGATAGATCTGCTTCTTCTCACTGACAGAAAATGAAGGCGTCTTGTCATCGTGGAACGGACAGGATGCAAAATAGTTCTGACCTGACTTCCTTAACTGCAGATACTGGGAAATAATCTGAACAATATCAGTCTTCTCCCGGATCGACTGAATGGTTTCTTCTGGAATCCTGCTCACTAGCCATCCCCCTTCGACAAAAAAGTCTTTTAATGGATAGACACACTACCCCTATAATAATCAAACATAAGTATACCAAAACAAAGTGAAATTGTAAATGTAAGCACGTTGTAAAAGGAAAAACTAATCGTTTCCAATTCTAAAACGTCAAGTAGAGATACAAAATAAAAATTTCTATTGTCACAAACAAGATAGTATCTCCAGCATTGAAGGTTACGTTCATATATGGCACTAAAGTACATCCTAAGGCCTGATAATGCAATTTACATACGATTACAGTGTGTGGACTGCACCCATTTCCAGTAGAGTATAGTTCAAATCAGATCTTCTGCACTAAAATGGATTTTACCTTAATTAAAATAAAGTTCGGGATTTACTCGATCATTGTACTTTATTCCATAAACTATCGCCTAACCACCTTATTTCAGTATCAGAAGATCTGTAATATTAGAGACAAAAAATGATCATCGAATAAAATCTGTAAACAGATCCTCCAACGATCATTAACTGTTATATAATCATCTATATCAGCTGACTTTTACAGCAATCTGATTCATTCGTTTGCCTAAACTCTTCCATACAACTTGGGCGATAAAGAAATCCACCATACTATGAATGACGGTACCTACACCGACAAGCATAAATACTGCATAGAAAAAGCCCTCCTGGTAGGTTCCGCCCGGTGCAAGACCAAAGAAGAACACGGAAACAACAAGGACTTCAGCCAGAGCATGTACTAGAGCGATCCAGAAAGAGAAGAACACGCTTTTGACCGGAGAACTTAAAAGCTCTTCTCTTTTCCCGCGAAGATACAGCGCTCCGACCAGTGCGAATACAACATGACTCATGGCACGCATCGTAATAACTATTGGGAAACCTGCCAGTAAAAAGCCGACAGCCGAACCTAATGACACGGCTACTGCAATTGCTGGTGACAAGAACATGGCAAAGAAAATCGGAACGTGACTGGCTAAGGTAAAGGACGCCGGTTCGATTAGAACTCTAATAGGCATGACCATCGGAATGGCAATAGCTATCGCGGTCAGTAAAGCAGTTACGGTCAGTCTTAATGTATTTGTCTTTCTAATGATAAACATCTCCTAATATTAGTATGTATACAGGTGTCATGACACCTGTTAAGTATACCAATTCAAGAGATATTGTCAATACACTTACTGGTAAAGAAAGCCTTTATTTTCTAAAACTTTCTTTATTTTTTGTAATCGGTCCTCGTTTTTAGCTTTAATCGTGTGTATATGGAGGCCTTCTGTCAGACTGCTCAGCAATGCTGATGGATTGTCCTGGACTTTTGATATGAATTCATCTGCCTCGAGTCTGCTGGAAATATTCAGATCCCCCTTCAGCAAGCCGTATATCGGATGTTCCACAGTCACATCGATTACTTCTCCGCCAAGATCGACTATAGCATAGAGTTCCTCTTTCGTATTGTCAGGAGAATGCTGGCATACCACTGCCTCACTGACCCCCTCGTCGATCTGACTGCGCATACTATAACCTTTAGGGGTAGAAACGATTCCAGCACCGGCAGCTCTAAGAAGAGCAATATCACCAACTATGACCTGACGACTGACATTAAATTTCGAGGCGAGTGTGCGGGCTACGACAGCTTCCTCAGCCTCTTCCAGATAGTCTCTGATTACTCGTCTTCTTTCATCGGCTTCCATAACATTCACTCCCAATCATGGTTTTTTTAAGAAAATTGTGCATCATATAAGGCTTTGTATGCCCCTTCCTGAGCAATCAGCTCATCGTGGCTTCCTTGTTCTTCAATGCCTTTTGATGTAACTACTACTATTCTATCAGCATTCTTGATGGTAGCCAAACGGTGGGCGATGATCAGAGTCGTTCGACCTTTTGATAAGGAATCCAAAGCTTCCTGAATAGCCTGTTCCGTTTCAGTATCCAGTGCAGACGTTGCTTCGTCCAGGATCAGAATAGGAGGGTTCTTCAGAAACATACGGGCAATAGAAAGCCGCTGCTTCTGTCCACCAGAAAGTTTAACTCCTCTCTCCCCGATGACTGTCTCCAGTCCTCTAGGAAGCTGTTCCACTACATCAACCAGATTCGCCATTCTGACGGCATTATACACCTCTTCATCTGTAGCATCCAGTTTACCATATAGAATGTTCTCCTTGATTGTTCCAGGGAAAAGGAAGACATCCTGCTGAACGACGCCGATCTGTTCTCTCAGTGAATTCAAAGTAATATCCTTTATCGAATAACCGTCGATAGTTATCGTTCCACTGTCAATGTCATAAAAACGTGGAAGCAGATTACAGATAGTGGTTTTACCTGCACCACTCGGACCAACAAATGCAATGGTTTCCCCCGCTTTTATTGTCAGATTGATATCATTCAGAATTGACTGATTCTCTTCGTAGCTGAACGAGACGTCTGAATAGACAATATCTCCTTTTAGAGACTCCACTTCCACTGCATCTGGAGAATTCTGAACTTCCGGTCTGATCCCCATTTCCTCAAGCAGACGTTTGAAGCCGGCAAAGCCTTTCGGATAGCTTTCGATCATCGTGTTGACCTTTTCAATTGGTCTGACAAAGACATTAGCAAATAAAATAAATGCCACTAGATCGCCATAACTGATTTCACCTTGAATCGTAAAGTAAGCGCCGAAGAAAAGGGCAAACAGACTAATCAGACGCATGAGAAAATAATTGTAGGAGTGGCTAACTGCCATCATTTTATAGAATAAATATTTCGATTTTCGGTAAGCCTGGTTCAGCTCCTGGAACCGTCCTAGTTCATAATCTTCATTTGAAAAGGCCTGTACGACCCGGATCCCGCCGACGGAAGCTTCGATTCCGGCACTAAAACCAGCCAGATCATCATAGATGCGTGTATTGACTTGTGTCATCCGCTTGTTGAAGTAAGCAACAGCCAATGCAATGAAGGGTACTAAAATGAACGTCATCACTGCAAGAGGCACATGGACAGTCATCATCAGTATAAAGGCCCCGGTCAATGTGAAGAGAGTAATGAAAATGTCTTCCGGCCCATGGTGGGCAACTTCCGCTATTTCAAACAAGTCCGATGTCAGACGTGTGATCAGCTTACCTGTTTCACGATTATCAAAATAAGAAAATGACTGCTTCTGAAGGTGGTTGTATAGATCTCTACGCATGTCCGTTTCAATATTCGTACCCAGCTTATGTCCATAATAGGTCACCACGTAATGTAGAATTGTATTAATCGCATAGACACCAAGCAGGCCAATAGAAACGATGATGATCAAAGACCAGTTTCCGGTTGGCAGAATGGAATCTACGACTTGCTGCACCATAATGGGAAAAGCCAGCTCAAGCATCGCTACGATGATAGCTGCAGAAAAGTCCAGCGTGAATAATGCTTTATAAGGTGCGTAGTAAGAAAAAAATCGTTTAATCATAAAGTTAATCTCCTTCTATGTTGAAACTGATAAACACAAAGAAGGCAGCGTCATCACTTACTGCCTTCTTTGAAATCTGAATTATTTAATAACCAGTCTGTCAAAACGGGCAAAGCCACTTAAAAGATCATCGATTCTTTTCAACAGAGCCAGGCGATTGTCTCGGACAGATGTATCTTCTGCCATCACCATCGTATGATCAAAGAAGTCATCGATCACTGGATGGAGTTCAGCAAAAACCTGCCACTGCTGGTCCGCATTTAAATCTTCTGACATAAGCACTTCAGCCTTCAGCAATGCTTCGTATAAGTTCTTCTCACTCTGTGTTTCAAAGAGGTCAGTTGATATGGAACATTCACCAGCAGCTTTTTCAGCCAGGTTGGATACACGTGTCAAAGATTCGACCACTGCTTTAAATCCAGGCTGTTTTTTCTGATAAGCCAGTACGCCAGCATGATCAATGAGAGCTAGGATATCTGTCTGATTAGATTCCAGTACCGCTTGACGGATATCATAATCCTCGCTCAGCCCTTCTTCACCTGACAACAACTGGTCCACGCGGTCTTTGATGAAGTCAATCACAACAGGTGTATTCTGCATGTATGCAGCCTTCGTTTCTACAGAGATAACCGTTTCTGCAATTGCATTGATCAGCTCGTCCAGCTGAACAGACACGTTGAACGCCTTGAAGATTCTCACAATTCCCATGGCCTGTCTTCTTAAAGCAAACGGGTCATTAGAACCGGACGGAATCATATCGACAGAAAAGAATGACAGCAGAGAGTCCAGTTTGTCAGCTGCGGAAAGGAGCGCGCCAAGTTTCGTTTCAGGCAGTCTACCGTCTGTACTTTTAGGCAGATACTGCTCGGAAAGCGCATCAGCAATTTGCCTGTCTTCCCCTCTTTCAGCAGCAAATATACCTGCAATGTCTCCCTGAAGAGAAGTGAATTCGTTGACCGTCTGCGTGACCAGGTCAAACTTGGCTATCATACCGGTACGTTCTATTAGACCGATCTGTTCATCAGTCATGTCGAAGTAAGGAGCCAGCAGATGAGCAATAGCTGTCAGACGTTCCTGCTTGTCGTACAGCGATCCGAGCTTTTCATGGAAAGATACAGTCGACAGTTTATTGACAAAGTCATCAATAGACAGCTTCCTGTCTTCATCGTAAAAGAAAGCAGCGTCTGCCAGACGTGCACTCAGCACTTTTTCATTTCCTTTTCTGACCTGCTCGATATACTCAGCATTTCCGTTTCTAACCGCAATGAAATAAGGGAGAAACTTGGCCTGACCGTCAGCCTGTCTGACCGGGAAATAACGCTGATGATCAGCCATTGCCGTTTCCAGAACATTTTCAGGTACAGCAAGATACTCGTCACTGAAAGAGCCGTAAAACGCTGTTGGATATTCGACAAGGTCTGTTACCTCTTCAAGCAGTTCCTTGTTATCCAGAGGATCTTTCCAGTTGTTGAGGGTACATAAAGCCTGAATCTGACTGATGATCAGTGCCTGACGCTCATTACGGTCGACGAGCACATGCTCTTCCTTCAAGCTATCTTGGTAGTCATTCGCATGATTCAAGGTAACAGCCTGTCCCAGGAAGCGGTGACCTCTAGTCTCTCTACCTGAAGGGACATCAAACAAGGTCATATCGACAACTTTCTCATCTAATAGAACTGTCAGCCAGTGGACTGGACGGATGTAACGGTAACTGTGCGTGCCCCACTTCATGGATACTGGGAACGACAGTGACGGGAGCACTCCTTCGAGTTTCTGTATGACTTCTTCTGCAGATAAGCCTTTTATGTGTTTTTCTACGAAGACGTACTCTTCACCTTTGATCGTCTGAAAAGTAATGTCATCAATTGATGCCTGCTGGCCACGAGTGAAACCAATCGCGGCTTTAGTCCAGTTGCCTTCGTCACCCAGAGCGATGCGTTTAGCCGGGCCTTTAACAGATTCTGTCTTATCTTTCTGTCCTTCAGCCAGACCTTCAATTTTAACTGCCAGACGTCTAGGTGTATTGAATACTTGTATGGAATCAAATGACATGTCATGGTCTTTAAAATGCACACTGACTTTGTCTTTAAGCTGTTCAGCAGCCGGAACAATTACTTTCGCCGGCATATCTTCCAGTCCGATTTCAAGTAATAATGAATGAGTCATTTACTTGTCCTCCTTTTCGCCATATTTTTCGATCCATTTTCCAGCCTCTGCTTCTCCAATTAGAGGGAATGACAGTTTTGCCCGTTCCTGCAAGAAAGACTTCGCAATGAGTCTAGCCATATGGCGGATTCTTTTTAAATAATCCGGGCGGTCAGTTGCAGAGACAGCCCCTCTGGCATCCAGCAAGTTAAATGCGTGACTGCATTTTAATACATAATCATAAGCCGGATGAGCCAGGTTATTTTCAATTTGCTTCAGTGCTTCCTTCTCGAAAGCTTGGAACTGAGAGAAGAGAAAGGCCGTATCACTGTGATCGAAGGAATAGGCAGAATGCTCGTATTCCGGTTGCTTGAAGATTTCCCCGTATTTCACTCCGGGTGCCCATTCGATATCATAGACATTTTCAACATCCTGAATATATGAGGCCAGTCGTTCAAGCCCGTATGTCAACTCACTTGTAACAGCATCGACTTCAAGGCCGCCGACTTGTTGGAAGTAGGTAAACTGTGTCACTTCCATGCCATCCAGCCAGACTTCCCATCCCAGACCTGCACAGCCTAGAGACGGGTTTTCCCAGTTGTCTTCAACGAAACGGATGTCATGTTTCAGTGGATCGATCCCTAGGGCTCTGAGACTGTCCAAATACAGCTCCTGAATGTTTTCAGGCGAAGGCTTCATGACCACCTGAAACTGATGATGCTGATACAGACGATTTGGATTCTCACCGTAACGCCCATCCGCCGGGCGACGTGAAGGTTCAACATAAGCCGCATTCCAAGGCTCTGGCCCAATTGCTCTGAGAAAGGTATAAGGACTCATTGTTCCTGCTCCTTTTTCAGTATCGTATGACTGCATGAGCATACAGCCCTCATCTGACCAGAACTGCTGCAGGGTCAGGATAATATCCTGAAAGGTTCTTGCTTTTTCCATAATATGACTCTCCTTTTTAATGATGCATATAAAAAAACTCGGCTCTATACTGACAGACAGCCATCAGTATAGGGACGAGTCTTCTCGCGGTTCCACCCTATTTCTGACCCAAAAAAACGAGTCAGCACTTTATATTATCGCACTCCAGATGCCCTTCACCAGACCGTCTTCCATGGCTTACACCGTCCCATGGTCGCTAATAAAGACTAGACTCGTTACTCCTTCTATCAACGTGCTTCACTTATTATTCTATCTTACAATAACTTGTGAACTACCCACCACTTAAATCCTCCGGATTTTGAAGTGGGGGCTTCCTACGAACTCCATTCTTGTCTGCACAGATTTCATGCAGACAGAGGAATCGGATATGGGTAGGCTCAAAAGGCAGTCCCTGCCTCATAGGTTTTCTTTTACTTGGCTAACGCCAAGGAATACTCAGTAGGCTTGGTTGTCGCCTAGATATAGACTTGGTTATCATCTATACACAAAGCATACCAAATGAGAACGACATTTACCACTTCAAGCTATCGCTTGACCGAAATTCATCTCCCACTTTCACTGGTGCTTCGCACCCATACGCTTAGAAGTGGGAGACTTCTTTCGGAATTACGTTAAAATTGTCAAACCAAATCTTGTTCGATAATGCATGCTAATTCTCTTTTACTACATTAACTTTCGGTTTATGTTCCGCAAGCAGATTGGCCAGTCGATGGGGTAAAGTAATGCGTCTAATCTGGACCAGCTGATAAAGAATCCCGACCCAGGCTAGAAAAATAATAGCTGTCCGTCCGATCCATTCATTCATTTAATCTTCCTCACGTTTAAGCAGATTCTCCCACTGATGCATTTTTTTGATAAATCGTTTGCTTTTAAGATTCAATCCGACCAGTTCGTCATAGAGAATGTCGATCACTCTCTGAATCTCAGTTTTAGTCTCCTGCTTTAAAGATATAGTATTAATCTTGTCAAACGATACAACAGAAAACAGGCGAATGAAATGAATCGCCTTGGGAGACGCATGCAGCCGCCGTTCATCTTCATGAAAATGCTTTGGACACAGCAGCCCATGGTGTCTGCTTGAGTAGTCAAACGGTCCATCCGTCAATCCGCAGAAGATACAGCCTCTCAGCTCAGACATGACCCCAAAGTACCTTAGGAAACGGACTTCAAAAATATTCATGATGATTTCCGGATCAAAATCTTCTTCGAATTTATCCATTCCAGTCAGAAGCTGTTCAAACAAAAGAGGGTCTGCCTTACGGTCTTCAAGCGCTGCATCTGCGAGTTGAGCGATATAGGTCGCATAAGCCGTCTTGAAAATATCTGTCTGAACAGAGGTGTAAGACTGCACATTTTTTGCATCCCGAATAAAGCTCAGCCCTTCGCTTCTGATATCTGCAATAAAACTTGCTCTTGCAAAAGGCTGAATGGCAGACCGCAGTTTAAAGTTAGGATTCTTTGTCCCTCGTACAAAAAACATGAGCTTTCCGTATCGGTCAGTAAACAGCTTGACCAGGTAATCCCGTTCTCTGTGCTTCCTGACAGACAGGACTAGGCCTTCAACTTCTTCTAACTGAGACACTCGGTCACCTTCTTAATCAACTTAATTAGTACTGGTCTCTATTATAACCGTAATCGTTCAGATGCTGCTGCTTGTCACGCCAGTCATTCTGAACTTTGACCCACAGATCAAGATAAATCTTATCCCCCAACAGACGTTCGATGTCTTTTCGGGCATTCATTCCAATATCTTTAAGCATTTTCCCCTGCTTGCCGATGATGATCCCTTTCTGGGATTTTCTTTCTACAATGATCGTAGCGTTCACGACAACTTTTTCATTATCTTCACGCTGCATACTGTCAACGACAACAGCAATCGAATGGGGAATTTCTTCTCTTGTTCTTTCGAGAACTTTTTCACGAATCAGTTCGGATACAATAAAGTATTCCGGGTGATCACTGACCTGGTCTTCAGGATAGAACTGTGGCCCTTCAGGTAAATAGCTTCTTACTGTCTCCATCAGGCGATCAACATTGTTTCCTTCAGTAGCTGATATGGGTACGATTTCCGCAAAAGTCATCTGACTGTTATAGTCTTCAATGATCGGCAGCAGTTCATCCGGATGGATCTGATCAATTTTATTCAGCACAAGAAATACTGGGCTTTCGACAGTTTTCAGCTTGTCGATGATAAAATCGTCTCCCGGTCCTCTTTTTTCGGTTACATTCACTAAAAACATAACCACATCCACTTCATTGAAGGTACTCATGGCAGTTTTTACCATAAAGTCACCCAGACGGTGCTTCGGCTTGTGAATACCCGGCGTGTCAATAAATACGATCTGATCAGATTTTGTTGTCACGATACCCTGCACCTTGTTTCGTGTAGTCTGAGCTTTGTCACTCATAATGGCAATTTTCTGTCCGATCATCCGATTCAAGAGCGTTGATTTTCCTACATTTGGTCGTCCCACCAGAGAGACAAAACCAGATTTAAACTGTTCTTCGTTTGTATTAGTCACACCATATCCCCCGATTGAAAAGCTCCGGGCAGCAGTTCCGACACTGTTGTCTCCTTCACTTTTCCTTTTTTATTCGTCAGCAGAACCGGCATATCCGGCTCACAGAATTCAACGAGCACCTGTCTGCATGCGCCGCATGGTGAGATAGGTCCTTCAGTGTTTCCTGTTACGACTAAGTAGTCAAATGACCTCTGTCCCTCAGATACTGCTTTAAACATGGCCGTGCGCTCTGCACAGTTCGTAAGAGGGTAAGACGCATTTTCAATATTGCAGCCAGTAAAAATTTGTCCGTCCTTAGTAGACAATGCGGCTCCTACCGGAAATTTTGAATATGGGACATATGCTTTATCGAGCATATCCGTTGCTTCTTTAATTAAAGTCTGTCTTCTTTGTTCATCCATATTATTCGCCTCTTCACATCAGTATTTGTAAGATTTTTGGCAGCAGTATGATTGCACCGACCAGTGCTGCAAAGGAGGCAGTCACCAGTACGACGGCTGCTGCCATGTCCTTAACTTTTTTTGCTATAGGATGGTACTCTTCTGTAACCAGGTCTACAACATTTTCAACTACTGTATTGATAAGTTCCATTACAAAAACAAGGTAAGACACTAGAATAAGCCACAGCCATTCAGCTCTGGTCATGGGCAGCACAAGACCAATCATCAGCACGGCTACACCGGTCAGAACATGCACACGCATGTTTCGTTCCTCGTGAAAGGCTGTCCGGATACCCATGAAAGCAAACTTGAACGAATCACGATAGGCCCTGTTTTTCTGTGGGATTTGTTCTTCCTTATCTTTTAAGACCATATTCCTTCAATATCTCCTCTTGTAGTGCAAACATTCTCTTTTCATCTTCGTCTGTCATATGATCGTACCCGTTAAGGTGAAGAAAACCATGGACCATCAGGAAACCAAGCTCTCTTTCTACAGAATGACCGTATTCTTCAGCCTGTTCTACCGCTTTCTCATATGATATGAATATATCTCCCAGATCTCTAGGAATGGTGATGCCTTCCATATCGAACTCTTTCAGTAGATCATCTTCATCATCTTCAATTGCAAAACTGATGACATCAGTCACTTTATCTTTATCCCGGTATTCTCTGTTGATCTCTCTGATCTTTTCATTAGATACCACTGTAATCGACACTTCTGCATTCTTCTCTACAGATAATTTCTTTGCAGCAACGTTCAGCAGATCCTCGATACAGTCTGCCATATCTTCAGTGATTTTATCTGTTTCATCGTAAATTATCGTTTCCATAATCTTCCCTATCCGTTTCATTGTCGTAAGCTCTGATCACTTTTGCGACCAGTGGATGTCTGATAACATCTTCAGCTTCAAATTTGATATGACCAATTCCTTTAACTCCAGTCAGTACACGTTCAGCATGGATCAGACCGCTTGTCGTCCGTCTCGGCAGATCGACTTGGGTGATGTCTCCATTGATGACCATCTTGGAATTGAACCCCAGACGAGTCAGGAACATTTTCATCTGCTGCACAGTCGTATTCTGAGCCTCATCAAGAATAATGAAGGCATCATCCAGCGTACGGCCTCTCATGTATGCCAGAGGTGCGACCTCGATCGTTTCTCTTTCGATCAGACGATTCGTATGTTCGGTGCCAAAGACGGTATACAAGGCATCATACAGTGGTCTCAGATACGGATCGACTTTTTCCTTAAGATCTCCAGGTAGAAATCCAAGATTCTCTCCAGCTTCAACCGCCGGGCGGGTAATGATAATACGTTTCACATCCCCTTTTCTCATGGCGGCCACTGCCATTGCAACAGCAATGAACGTTTTTCCTGTTCCGGCCGGACCGATGCCGAAGACGATATCGTTCTTCTTGATCGACTCGACATAATCGCGCTGGCCGACGTTTTTCACTCGAATCGCTTTACCATCTTTATCTCTAGTGATCTCTTCTTCGTACATTCTGACAAACTGAGACAGTTTTCCCTGTTTAACCATCCTGATAGCGGAAATAATATCTGCTTTTTTTACTTTGATCCCTTTGTCATCAAGAGTCAGCAGCTGTTCAAACAGCGCTTCTACCTGACTGATTGCTTCAGGGGTGCCTTGAACGTCCATTTGAGTGCCTCGACTATTGATCGATACGTCCAGTTCTTCTTCTATTAAATTCAAATGACTATTCTGAGGACCAAAAAGTGTAAATAATCTCTCAGAATCTTCAAGTTCTATACGTCTTTTTTCGATTGATTCAGTCAACCAGGTGACATCTCCTTCTTATTAACGGTATTCCATTAAATCATAGCATAAAAACATTAAAATCTCTATAAAGTTGGTGAAAAGTGTTGCAATATGAGGGGGATTTTGATGACATGGTTGGTCTGTTTTTTTGGAAGTTATGTGCTGAGCCACTACTTGGATTGCACCGGAACTCGGACAAGATTTCCATTTGAGTTAAGGCGCTATCGCGATTGCATCGGAACTCGGACAGAATTTCCATTTGAGTTAAGGCGCTATGGCGATTGCACCGGAACTCGGACAGAATTTCCATTTGAGTTAAGGGGCTATGGCGATTGCACCGGAACTCGGACAGGATTTCCATTTGAGTTAAGGCGCTATGGCGATTGCACCGGAACTCGGACAGGGTTTCCAATTGAGTTAAGGCGCTATGGCGATTGCACCGGAACTCGGATAGGATTTCCATTTGAGTTAAGGCGCTATGGCGATTGCACCGGAACTCGGACAGGAGTCCAGCTGGAGTTGAAAAGCTAACGATTTTGCGCAAAAAATTTCACTGATAAAATCATATAAGTACACTTATATCATCAAGATAAGGTGTGACCACAACTATGTGTATATATTTCAGCTATAAAAAGACCGCAGATGACTGGAGACGAGATGTCCCCACAGCTGCGGTACTTTCTATTATTTATTCAGTTCTTCTTTGACGATGGAGCTGACCAGATTGCCGTCAGCTTTACCTTTTACTTTAGGCATCAAAGCACCCATGACTTTTCCCATATCCTTCATTGAGGATGCGCCAGTCTGTTTGACCGTGTCCTGCACGATTTCACGAACTTCTTCTTCGCTTAACTGAGCCGGCAAATAGTCATCGACGATTTCAATTTCTCTTTCGAGTTTAAGAACCAGGTCATCACGACCGGCCGCTTTGAACTCATTTAAAGATTCGACACGCTGTTTTTTCTCACGAGAAAGAACGGTCAATTCGTCTTCTTCTGTCAGTTCTTCTCCCTTATTGATCTGTTCGGTCTGTAAGGCAGATTTCAACATACGAATAGTAGATAACTTTTCTTTATCTTTTGCTTTCATCGCGATTTTCATCTCTTGATTCAATTCATCAAGACGAGCCATCTAATCACCTTCTATATGAGATATAAACTTTAATAATATAGGTGCTCTATTAGAATTTACGCTTGCGTGCTTCCTCAGATTTCTTTTTACGTTTAACACTAGGCTTTTCATAGTACTCACGTTTACGGGCTTCTTTCAATGTACCCGTTTTAGATACGGAACGTTTGAAACGACGAAGAGCATCATCAAGACTTTCACCTTTTTTGATATCTGTTTTAGTCAACGTTGTTCCCCTCCCCTCGTACGTTCAGGGCGTTCCTATTGCTTTGTAAAATCATATTAGTCACAATTGGTCTTCCCTATCAATAAATGATGTAACTGTTGATTATGCACTTGCACATAATAACAATTCATTAATCATTATATACAAATAAAGAGAGAGCGTCAACACCATGCCCAAAATTAAATATGGACAAAATGTAAACACTCTCACTCACTATACTCTGATGATCAGACGGCGACACAGCAGTCTGCACATTTTCCAAACAATTCAAATCGATGAGATGTGACTTCACAACCTGGTAGCTGCCCCTGGAACATATCCATCGGGCACATCTCAAGTTCACGCGTCTGCCCGCATTCGGTACAGATAAAATGATGGTGATGTCCGTGTACATCACAGCTGGAACGAAATAGTTTTTCCCCGTTCAGTTCTGTCTCTTCAACAACGGACAATTCTACAAATGTGTGAAGATTGCGGTAAATAGTGTCAGGACTTATGCCCGGGAACATTTCTTTCAAGTGATCCTGGACTTCTTTAGCAGACATATACTTTTTTTTGTTATATAGAATTTCCAGTATTCGCTGTCTTTTCCCTGTCGTCTTGTAACCATTCCGTTTCAGTGTTCTAACGGCTTGTTCAAAAGCTGTCAACAGAATCGCTTCCTTTTCTAATTTCTATCTTTCAGTATATCGGAAATGTCTAATTTTTCAAGGAACATTTTTTGTACAATTTTATGATCGAATGCATTATACTGAATATATAAACTTCTCGGAAGGACTGATCATTATGAATGGAAAACCCGCTGCAACAGTTTTTGTTTTGTCGGATTCTGTAGGAGGTACAGCAAGCAATATATATTATGCGGCAAGAGCCCAGTTTCCTGAAGTAGCATTCGATCTGAAGAACTTCCCTTTTATCAGACAGGAAGATCAGCTGAAAACTATCCTGGAAAGTGCAAAAGAAATTGATGCTATCGTTCTGCATACCTTGGTTAACCCCGAACTGGTCGATATTATAGAAGACTTTTGTCTTGAAAATGGTCTGACCTGTTTCGACGTGATCAATCCTCTGATCAATGAATTGACTTTGCGGTCTAATGCTCTGCCAACGCATAAGCCAGGCGCCAAGCATAAACTTGATGACAAATATTTTTACCGGATCGGTGCACTGGAATTTGCAGTCAAGTATGATGACGGGAAAGATCCCAAAGGTTTTCTTGAGGCTGATATTGTCATTTTAGGTATTTCTAGAACATCAAAAACTCCGCTCAGCATTTTTCTGGCAAATCAGAATTATAAAGTGGCCAACTTACCCTTACTTCCTGAATCTACATTACCTAAAGAAATATGGCAGGTCGATTCAAATAAAATCGTCGGCCTGACTAATGATGAAGAGATGCTGTCCAATATTCGAAGAGAGCGCATGATTTCATATGGCATGCAGCCGGACACGCCGTATTCAGATAAAAATCGTATTCGAAAAGAAATTAAATATGCTGATGAATTATATAAGAAGCTTAATTGCCAGGTCATCAATGTGGCCACCAAGTCAATTGAAGAAACTGCTGCTATTATTGTCAATTCACTTCAGAAATAAAACAAAGAACGTCAACACATATTGGTTATCTCTTCCGGATAGTCACATGTGTTTACGTTCTTTTTTATTTTCGTCTGACTGTTTTTTCTCTCAGGAAGAAAGTAAGAACAAAGGCAGCCAGAGCCAGGACGGTAACCATACCAAATCCGCCTCTAATTCCTTCAATTGTCAAGTTTGGCTTAGCTCCTCCTGCTTCAGCTGCTTCGAGAGTTGGTGTATTTGCAAAGGCTGAGACGATGGACATTGAAGCAAAGACGAGTGTAATGGCAAAACTCGAGCCGATCTGTCTCACTGTCTGCCGGGCAGAAGTCCCGTGCCCCATCTGATCATCGGGCAGAGCGTTCATCCCAGCCGTTGTAACCGGAATATTGAAAACGCCAAAGCCTATGGACAGCAGCAAATATACAGCCACAATATACCAGATCGATGTATCTTGTTTGACAAATACTAAAAGAGCTGTTCCAGCAAATAAGGCCAGTCCCCCTAGAGGCGCAATCTTAGCTACCCCGTACTTGTCGTAAATACGTCCGGTTACTGGCGAGATGAATGCTTTGAACATTCCTCCAGGAAGGAGAATAAGGCCTGACAGAGTAGCCGAACGACCAAGTACAGTCTGGATGTACATCGGCATGACGTTTGATATGCCTGTAATAACCATGAGTCCCAGCATAGTGATGATTACTGCAAGGCTGAAGGTCCTGTTTTTAAACAAGGAAACATTCAGCATCGGTTCGGGGCTGTGAAGATTGCGTCTGATAAACAGATAAATAAAGAGACTTCCGATAACCACCGACACCCAGGCTACGATCGAATCGAATCCTTGTGAACCCATGAACGACAGTCCAAAGAGAAGGATTCCGAATCCGATCAGAGAATGTCTAATTGATACCCAGTCTATCCTCGGGTCACTCATAGGTAGAACATCTGTCAGGGTCAAGATAGATATAGGGATGACTGCTGCCGAGCCAATAGAAAGACCGTAAAAGATAAAGTGCCATGACAAAGTATCAACAATCCATCCACCTAAAGCAGGACCTAGTGTAGGACCCAGTCCTAAAACTACTCCCATCAGTCCCAGGGCGCTCCCCCGTTTTTCAGGCGGTGATACAGTTAGAATGATTGTCTGCATAAGAGGAATGACCATTCCAGCACCGACTCCCTGCAGGATCGTACCAAAAAGCACAACTGCAAAGTTGATGCCAATTCCGGCTATAAATGACCCAGCGCCGAAGATGATCATCATTAATACGAAAAGGTTCCTCGATCTGAACTTGTTCATGGCAAACGCTGTGATCGGCACCATGATTCCTTTGACCAGTGTGTAACCGGAAACGGTCCATTGACCAATCGAAGGAGACACATTCAAATCATTTATCATAGTCGGAAGAGCAGTCTTTATTGCCGTCTGGTTCATTATGACCATCAGAGATCCGGCAAATAGTGCTGTATACACCATCCAGTAAGGCACTTCATTATTATCGCGCCTGTCCAACTGTTTTGTAATGAGAAAGACAGCTTTTCTCCCCCATTTTGTTCGTCTAATATACACGGTCTGCTCCTTTGTGTTATGACACAGTGTCATCTGTGATTTTGCTTATAAAAAAAAGGAAATCCTGAGCGATTTCCTTGATTTGTCATATTAAAATGTATCACTTTGCCCAAGTGAGTTCAAGTCCGATTTCCTTATTTGTCACTTGATAGGCTTTTTGCGTTTGATTTTACCGTCCCATTTCTCGTAGCCGTCTTTCAGAACAAATAGGTTATCGTACCCATTTTTCTTAAGCAGCAAAGCAGCTCGGTAGCTCATTGTCTTTTTGTCATCATAAAGATAGATCGGTTGATCCTTACGCAGTTCACCAGCACGCTGCTTCATCTGCATATACGGAATGTTGCGTGCGCCAAGAATATGGCCAGCATCAAAGTCGTCTTTACCACGAACGTCAACAATCTGGGCTTTACGCATGTCCTGCTTGAATTCATCATTCTCCAGCGCTGTCGCTGCATTCTTTCTTCTGAAATACTGAACCAGTTCCCAGATTCCCCAGGCAATGATTCCGATCCATAATATGATTGTTACGATTGTCCAATTATCCAAAAATAACTCCCTCTCTGTACGCTTATCACCTTCTATTTTACCGTAATATCAAGCAAAATTCCAGTCTGTATTTTCAGGAAGAAATGTCCACCAGTGAATGCATATCCCCTGTGTCCAGTTCGATAAGGTATTCGTACCGCCAGCCGTACAACACGTAATTCTCATCTGGTGAAAGACAAATCGGTGCATCATACGGTAACGGAATGATCTCCTCAACAGTTTCGTTTTCAAAATCCAGCTGAGAGAGCGTGTACGTGCCTAATTCTTCTTCTAGAATCACTGGCTCATCAGCTAAAACAGCCAGAACTTTTCCGTTCCGATTAGACTGCGTCAAATGTGGTTTGACGGGCTGATCATTCAACAAGACTTTAGGTGCTGTAATAACATTACCTCCTATAAGAAATGGGTATTCATGAAAAAGATAGACTTGATGGTCGTTAATGTCGGAAGGAACGATACCTATGAAGGTATCCTGATGCAGGAAAAAGTCACGGGCATCTCGACTGATTACCATGTCTCCGTTTTCCTCTCTCATATCTCCAATGTAGAGGTCCCTACCTTCCAGTTCATCCACATAGACATAGACATTGGAGGAGTACCATCTAGGATATAGTGAAGCGATCGGTTTTGGAGTAAGCGTCTCTTCTTCTGTATTCCACACTTGAACCAGTATGGTTTCCATTTCTTCTTTACTATCATAATCATAGTGTGAAATGAAGACTAGATCCGGATCAACAGCATTCCAGTTAAGAGTCACATAGCCGCTGTAATGGAGCGGAGTCGAATGAAGAATATTACCGGAAAGATCCATGACATTCAGAGAAATGGCTTCGTCGGTCACTTCCTGAAATAGGATTTGGTCTCTTGTGTGACTTATTTCTACACTTAGAATATATGCATGTTCTTCATATATCTCTTCAAAGTCTCCAGTAAAGATATTATAGGACATGAACTGGTGGCTTGCATTGGAGCCTTTGTGGATAAGAAGCGTTTCGTCATCCAGCCAGCCTATGTTCTTCTGGAACTGTTCCGGGTCAAGGTCCATGGGATGAGCAATTTCTTCTGTTTCGCTGCTGCCGTTGACACTTCCATCTGAAGAAGACCCGCAGGCAAATAAAAAAAGTGAACAGCATGTTAAAAAGACCCATAAGGTTATTAAATATACCTTTATATCTGACATGCTGCTCACCTCATTGTGTGGTTTATGTTACAACCATTTTACCACATTACGTGAACATTATTCACTTATATGCTTATATACAGATTCATTTAAGACCAGTGAGCTCGCTCCTATGACACCTGCATCGTTTCCTAATTCTGCAATTCTGATATGAGTGTCTTCTCGAATAGTCGGGAATGCATAAAGCTTGAAACGTTCTCTGATCTTATCTGCAAGAAATTCGCCTGCCTTAGATACACCGCCTCCGATAACAATGGTTGAAGGATTCAATAGATTTGCGATGTTTCCGCATGCTAATCCTAAGTAATCACTGATTTCATCTACTACAGAAACTGCGAATGCATCGCCTTCCTTGGCGACATCCATAATGCGCTTAGTATCTACTAAGTCACCAGCTTTGATCTGATCCTTCAATTTTGACGAATCTCGATAGGTATCCGCTCTGTCTCTGGCCACTCTGACCACACCGGTCGCACTGGCTACTGTTTCAAGACAGCCAAGCTTCCCGCACGTACAAGCGTAGCCTTTACGGTCAACAGTCATATGTCCTATTTCACCGGCTGCCCCTTTTGCTCCATGGAGTAGCTGGTTGTTCATGATCACGCCGCCACCTACTCCAGTTCCTAGAGTGACAAAGACAACGTTTGGTTCATTATGTCCTGCTCCGAGCCACTGCTCGCCAAGAGCTGCGACATTGGCATCGTTATCAATGAAAAATGGAATACCTGTAGCGTTCTCGATCTGTTCTCTAACTGGCTGTACTTGATCCCAATTCAGATTATAAGCACCGACAACTGTTCCTGCGTGACGATCCACTGTTCCTGGGGACCCCATACCGATACCGATAAAATCTTTTGAAGTATAACCATGATCATTCATGAATGACAGTACTGACTCAATGATCGAAGGGGTGATGTGACTGCCATGGTCTGAGATGTCTGTAGGAATGGACCACTGATTCAGAAGTGATCCTTCCGTAGACACTACGGCAAATTTAACTGAAGTCCCTCCAAGATCGATCCCTATGATTTTCTTATCTTCCAAACTGCTTCCTCCTTAGTGTTAATTGAATAATCGTGTGATGGGAACCAAACGGGAATAGCCTATAAAGATAAGCACTGCCACTACCCCAACGTAAATCAGCGCGTAAACAAACTGCCTCTGTTTATTTATCTCCCAGGCCCTTGGGGCGGTCAACGCATAAGCTAGAAGGTATCCACCCAGGAGCCCACCGACATGACCAGCCATATCTACCCCGGGGCTTAAAATGCCGAATACCAGATTCAAAACGATCAGTAGAGAAAAATTCTTAGCCATCGCTCCGATCTGCGGATTTGATGGAAAAAGCTTACCTAATACCAGCGTTGAGCCGAAGAGACCGAACAATGCTGTACTGGCACCTGCGGAAATATTCTGATTAAAGGCGAAACTTGCCGCATTTCCTGCGATTGCACTGAATAAATACAAGAGAAAGAACCGCCAGTGTCCAAATATGCTTTCGAGCTGGATTCCAAGAAAATATAAAATCAGGACATTAAACAAGAGATGAGTAATCCCAATATGAAGAAACATTGGTGTTATGAGACGGTACCAGTCACCCAGTATGATCAGTTCATTTACTTTAGCACCGAGTAACACAAGAACTCTAGGGTTGGTACTCCCACCCATGACTTCCTGAACAATATACATAAAGCCGGTTATACCTAATAGAGCGTAAGTAATGAATGGTTTTCTGTTCCATCTCATAAGTTTCATTTTAGTCTGGTAATTCACATTTTTAGCTCCCTTAAATCTTTAAGTTTAGTATAGCATATTCCATTGTGTGTACCAATTTGAATCATACAAAAAAAGTTAAGAGTCACACCCGGCAACATCTGCACCAGCTGTTCCTCTTAACTTATGAATTTATTCCATATTTCCGTCGATATCATCTTTGAACTCTTTAACTGCTTTCAAGTTCGCATCCTTACGGTCCTGATCCTGTTCATCAGTTAATTCATCCTGACTGGAGGTGTCCATATTACTCAGTTCGCTTGTTTCCACAGCGACCACGTGGTCAGGATTGATAAAGACTTTTTTTCCATTTACCAGTTCAAAACTTCTGAGCAGATCAGATTCGGAGGCATTATTGTCCAGTTGACTGGCTATAGTCCCTGGAGAATTGCTTATTGTATACGTTTTTCCGTTGGACATATAAATAACTGCTGTGTCAGACATGTAATTCTCTCCTTTATCTTTGATAGGTTAATTTTACCTCAAAGATAATAAGATACAAAATCTAACGAATGACTGCTTCCACCAGCTGGTCTCTATTCATATCAGATCGGACTGTGTACTGACCTGGGCGGATACGTCTGAACAGGTTGTTGTCCTCCAGATGTTTATTGAATGCATGAACGTCTTCGATTAATCCGTGGGCTTGAAGCTGTGAAGCAATGACGCTACTCGGTTCTCCTTCGCGAATCACGACTGTGTATTCTGTGACATCTTGTGGCTCTTCATCGTTTTCTTCCACTTCGTCCGCTTCATTTTCCTGATCAGACTCATCTGATTCGGCTTCCTCTGATTCTTCAGTATCTGCTTCTTCATTTTCAAGATCCGTTGATTCTTCATTTTGATCATCCATTGAGCTGTTCATCTCTTCAAGCTCAGCTGCAAGCTGTTCATTTTCAAGTTCCAGCGCGGTCGCTACTTCTTCAAGATACCGTATTTCATCCTGAAGTTCTTCGACATCTTCACTGCTGCTGCTGACCGATTGTCCTTGTCCGGCAAACTGAAGCACGAGCAGCAATACAGCAGAAAAGAGAAAACCTGTCGCGAGCATTCTAATATTCTTCTTTGACATGGTGTCCCTCCTGTTACATCAGGCATTTATGCCTTCCGTAATGTAATCGTTGATGACTTCCTGAACTGAACTTTGAGACAGATCAAGCTGTCTGGCTATTTCTCGAGTCGCTACCCCTTTAGTAAATAATGTAATGGTATTGTCTTTCATTAGACGAGTCATTTGTGCAGACTTTTCCTCATCTTCTATATCCACATTCAACTGAGCTTCTAAAGTATGTATCCTTTGATTCAAGTCGTAAACGGTTTTAGTGACTGCCAGTGAGAAACTCTCAAGCTCTCTATACGCTGCATCTTTCTCTTCTTTTTTTATAAGTGAATAGATGAATAATGCGATAGAAAGAATCAGGAGCAAGCCGGCTATCATCCACATTTCCATGGTTTTCCCTCCCTTGTATTTGTGTTGACCTATAAAATAGTATCATATTTATGCATTATAAGAAAGACAATAAAATTTTCATTTTCTTAACAAAGAAATGAGAGGAGCGAAAAAGACAGATATCAGTTAAACTGACACCTGCCTTTTATTATTCCTGATTTATTGATCTATTTCATTATCAGCTTCTTCAGATAGTTCCTCTATGATTTTTGGCTAGTCATCTCTTCTGTTTCTTTCGTCAACCAGTTTTTCAGTGACCGCGTCAACTAGTGCCTCATCATGAACCCTAGACTGAATGACTTCAGTAATGATATTGTCATCTGTCACTTTCTGCAGCTTCTGATTAACCGCACGTTCGATCAGGAACACTCGTCTATATTGTCAATTGCCACTTTGTTTTTTATCACCAGATACCTGTGACCCACCTCTTATTAGTTCACCTCTGTTTCAAAAGCCAATATTATTTTCTACTATGAATGATTTCATTATGTCATTTATACTACCATGTCAAAGAAAATCTTTCATCTTATCTCAAATGATTCTAATTGATTAACCATGTAAGCCTTCCTAGACAAACTGAACTTTAAATCAGCACATTGAGTCACTCTGCTGTTTCTTTAAAGAATTGACGTATTTTAGGGTCTGAAAAGGGAATATAACAAAAAAGAGTGGCATTTTTTTCTGAATCATGGTATTCTAGTCAAGGCGAATGGCTAGACACCTATCATGTTTGATAGCCTTCAAAACAGTAATATTGGGAGGGACAATCATGCGAGTAAACGTTACATTAGAATGTACAGACTGCAAAGAACGCAACTACCTAACATCTAAAAATAAACGTAATAACACAGAACGTTTGGAAGTTAAAAAATATTGCCCACGCGAACGCAAAGTTACTTTGCACCGCGAAACTAAATAAGTTTTAACTTTTTAACGTAATTCCGAAAGAAGTCTCCCACTTCTAAGCGTATGGGTGCGAAGCACCAGTGAAAGTGGGAGATGAATTTCGGTCAAGCGATAGCTTGAAGTGGTTAATGTCATTCTCATTTGGTATACTTTATATATAGACGATAACCAAGTCTATATAGGCGACAACCAAGCCTACTGAGTATTCCTTGGCGTTAGCCAAGTAAAAGAAAACCTATGAGGCAGGGACTGCCTTTTGAGCCTACCCATATCCGATTCCTCTGTCTGCATGAAACCTGTGCAGACAAGAATGGAGTTCGTAGGAAGCCCCCACTTCAAAATCCGGAGGATTTAAGTGGTGGGTAGTTCACAAGGAAGTCTGATTAATCAGGCTTTCTTTTTTTTGCACCATCACGCTTCACATATTTCTAGTCTGCTTCCAAGAGGTAACTGAACCCCTTGAAATGATATAATAAAATATACGCCAGCTGCTTTCCTTTACGAATTCTTAAGAAAAGAAGCTGGCGTATTCAATTTATTTGTATAATCTCGGTGGAAGATCATCTGCAAAGAATTTACTCCTCTTCACCTTGTATCTCTTCTGCACTCTCTTCCAGATCGCTGATATCTTCTGCCTCATTATATGAAGCTGAGCCTTCAAATTCACCTACACCGAAGTAAGCATCAAATACTCTTCTTGCCGCACGCTGGTTTTCCTGATTCGTCCGATTCTCGTTCGGTAAATTCGGTACAACGACTGCTACAGCTATTTCCGGATTGTCGTACGGTGCATAGCCGACAAAAGTCAGATTTGTCACAGAGACAGTGTTTCTTCCTAGGTCATCGTCCCAGTAGAAAGTCTCGGCTGTACCCGTTTTACCAGCAACCACATAAGGTGTACCCGAGAAGATCGTTCGGGCTGTTCCCTGGCTGCCGTTTACGGCCTGATAGAACCCCTGCTGGACCCTGCTCATTGCTTCTTCACTTGCATCAACATGGTTTAATATTTTCGGTTCTATTTCAGTCTTCAACGCACCTACTTGTCCATTTGAGGAATCAGTTTCTCTTATTTCTGAAACTAGTCGAGGAGCAAGACGCGTTCCGCCATTGGCAATGGTTGAAACGTACTGAGCCAACTGCATTGTAGTGTATGTGTCATACTGACCAAATGAAAAGAATAATGCTTCCGCTGCGTCTGTTCCCGGACCTTGATAGCCTGTTGACTCCGATGGTAGGTCAATTCCTGTTGGCACGCCTAGTCCGAACTGGTTAAAGTACTTACGCTGGGTGGCAAGGACTTCTCCACCGTTAATCGGCAGCCCTCCACCTGGTGTATAGTCATAAACTCCACCCATACGCATGGCCAGTCTCGCCATATAGACGTTGGAAGAACGCTCGAGTGCAGTAATGTCATTCATTGGAATCCGTCCGCTACCCCGGTTGAAGACTGATCGGATAGGGTTACTGCCTCTTATACGAATTGGTGTATCAACGATCGTATTGTTGCTGCTGTTAAGAACGCCTTCCATATAGCTAGCTAGTATGGTTGCTCCTTTAACTGAAGATCCCATAGTAAAGTTTTGGTTGATGGTTCCCAATGCATTGTCTCTTACTTCACCGTCACGAATTTCTTTACCTGTTAGAGCCAGAACATCACCATTTCTTGGATCCATCGCCACGATATAAATGCTGTTGTTAAGACCTTGTCGTTGAGCTAAAGAGTCGATCGCAATCTGTTCGACCTGTTCCTGGAAACCGATGTCGATGGTCAGAATCAGATTGTCGCCCTTCTCACCTGAATACTGTTCGATCTGATTTATAATCTCACCACGGCTGTTCGTTTCCGTATCCAGACGGGATTTTGATCCTCTAAGAACGGATTCGTATTGCCGTTCGATTTGACTTAAACCGACACGATCATTTCTAGAGTACCCTTGAGCCAGATATGTTCTCAAACGATCCTCAGGTACTCCTTGATCTTCACTCGATACTGTACCTAATATACTGCTCAGCATATCTCCTTCAGGATACATTCTGACCCAGTCAGTTCCGGTTCCCACACCCGGCAAGTTATCTAGATTTTCACTGATACGAGCAATTTCTTCATGCGTGACATCTTCGTTTTTTACATTGACGGTACTCAATGCATAGGCGGCATTCATTTTCTTGAATATCGCAGCCGCTTCAAGCTCACGTTCCGTCAGTTCTTCCAGTTCAGCGTCATCTACATAATTCAGCATAACCTGATAGGCATCCGATCCACCCATCGTCATTTCTTCATCTGACATTCTTTCACGAATAACGTCCTGATTACTTGCGATAAAGTAATCCTGGAGATCACGTCTGCTTAAGTCCGCGCCGGAATCGACAGCAAAAAATGGAACGGAAGGCATCGAAATATAGTCAGCCAGATCATAAGCGACTTCTGCCATCTGGCTAGCCGGAACATTACGCCCTCTCGTGTAGGTAATGGTGTGTCTTGCTTCATTCCCCACCAGACGTCTCAAGTTTGCATCAAATATTTCACCACGTGGCACACTGCCAGTGATCGTGGTTCTCTCTGTCCGATCAACTTCTGCCTGAAATTCATCTGCTCTAATAATCTGCAAGTAACCTAATCTAAGTATCAAACTAGAGAAAAGTAAAAATACAATAAAAAAGAGTAAATTCAATCGGAAAGGGATATGGGACTTTTTCTTATCTCTTCTTTTTTGAGCTGGTGTCTTCACTCAATTCCCTCCTGTGATGTGTATTATATTGTTGAATTTAGGATTGGTTTAATAGACCTGTTTCTATAAACGTTTAAAATCACGTAGTAGAGACTATTAACCTCTTACTAGTTTACCAAAACAGCCATTTAAAAGCCACATACCACGAAGAAATTTAAGGAAGAAAATGTAAATTTTCATTTTACATTCAAACTTTGTTCTCTAAATCAAAACCACCAGTGTGAACTGGTGGTTTGCTCTGCCGCTGAAAGCCTCTCTTACCGGCCTCGGCCTGAAAGGCCCACTGAGTGGTTTCCCTTATGCACCACAATTACTCACTGATTCTAAAAGAATCGTTTATTTTTTCTTGTTCTTATGTCCGGTGAACGGATCATATTCTTCGAATAATGTCAGTTGATCGCTCATATAGTCTTCTCGAAGCTGATTCCTAATATACT
>NZ_BAAGIQ010000004.1:0-57169 GCF_054658175.1 Alkalibacterium sp. s-m-28 | reverse complement strand
GCAGAGGGTCAGCGGTTCGAGCCCGTTAACCTCCATAGATCCATGAGCCGTTAGCTCAGTTGGTAGAGCAACTGACTTTTAATCAGTGGGTCACAGGTTCGAATCCTGTACGGCTCATATATAAGAGCAATCTTATATATACCACATGCGGATGTGGCGGAATTGGCAGACGCACTAGATTTAGGATCTAGCGCTTCACGGCGTGGGGGTTCAAGTCCCTCCATCCGCATAACATTGAGCCGGCTTAGCTCAGTTGGTAGAGCAACTGATTTGTAATCAGTGGGTCGAGGGTTCAAATCCTTTAGCCGGCATTTTTGTTTTATTACCAGCGGAAGTAGTTCAGTGGTAGAACATCACCTTGCCAAGGTGGGGGTCGCGGGTTCGAATCCCGTCTTCCGCTTAAACCGATTCCAATTGTCCTTATATACGATTTATGTTTCCGGCCGGGGTGGCGGAATTGGTAGACGCACAGGACTTAAAATCCTGCGGAGAGTTTTCTCCGTGCCGGTTCGACTCCGGCCCTCGGCATTGGATCTTATAAAGCACCCTTAGCTCAATTGGATAGAGTACCTGACTACGAATCAGGCGGTTAGAGGTTCGACTCCTCTAGGGTGCACTTTTACATTCGGGAAGTAGCTCAGCTTGGTAGAGCACTTGGTTTGGGACCAAGGGGTCGCAGGTTCGAATCCTGTCTTCCCGATTAGTATTAAAATGGCGGTGTAGCTCAGCTGGCTAGAGCGTACGGTTCATACCCGTGAGGTCGGGGGTTCGATCCCCTCCGCCGCTATGGAAGCGGACCTTTAGCTCAGTTGGTTAGAGCAAACGGCTCATAACCGTTCGGTCGCAGGTTCGAGTCCTGCAAGGTCCATTGCCATGGCTGTTGACGCTTCAGCGATTACAGCCATGGGGCACTCAAGCGTCCGCTTGCAGTGTAACCTTAAATGGTTTTTATATTATCGCGGAGTAGAGCAGTTGGCAGCTCGTCGGGCTCATAACCCGGAGGTCGCAGGTTCGAGTCCTGCCTCCGCAATTGTCATGGCTGTTGAAGCTTTAGCGATTACAGACATGATACACTTGGACGTCAGTCCACAGTGTGACGACCTCATAGAGGTTGAATAAATCGTAAGGTCCCGTAGTGTAGCGGTTATCACGCCTGCCTGTCACGCAGGAGATCGCGGGTTCGATTCCCGTCGGGACCGTTTTAGCGGGTGTAGTTTAGTGGTAAAACCCCAGCCTTCCAAGCTGATGTCGGGAGTTCGATTCTCCTCACCCGCTTTGTATTATTGAAATACAGCCTATTTATTTGGGGCCTATAGCTCAGTCCGGTTAGAGCGCACGCCTGATAAGCGTGAGGTCGGTGGTTCGAGTCCACTTAGGCCCATTATATCAATTTTTAATTGGTATGGGGAAGTACTCAAGTGGCTGAAGAGGCGCCCCTGCTAAGGGTGTAGGTCGGTTTTCCCGGCGCGAGGGTTCAAATCCCTCCTTCTCCGTTTTTTAATTTTATAGGCCCCTTGGTCAAGCGGTTAAGACACCGCCCTTTCACGGCGGTAACACGGGTTCGAATCCCGTAGGGGTCATAGTAATTAAATAGTATTACTTTAATGGAGGATTACCCAAGTCCGGCTGAAGGGAACGGTCTTGAAAACCGTCAGGTGTGTAAAAGCACGCGTGGGTTCGAATCCCACATCCTCCTTTACCATATCTGTTGATGCTTCAGTGATTACAGACATGGTACACTTGGACACCAGTCCACAGTGTATCTTATTGAAACATTGTTGCTTCTTGAGAAGTTTACAAGTATAAACTTTTCGAATATTTACAGGTCCCGTAGTGTAGCGGTTATCACGCCTGCCTGTCACGCAGGAGATCGCGGGTTCGATTCCCGTCGGGACCGCTTTTACAGGCGCTGTAGCTCAGTTGGTAGAGCAACGGATTGAAGCTCCGTGTGTCGGCAGTTCGACTCTGTCCAGCGCCATATACCTATGATAATGATGCGGGTGTAGTTTAGTGGTAAAACCCCAGCCTTCCAAGCTGATGTCGGGAGTTCGATTCTCCTCACCCGCTTTATGTCAAAAACGTAAAAAAGGAACCTCATCCAGTGGGGTTCCTTTTTTTGGTATTTTTAATGTAAGTTAATGAGAACATCACGAATAGGATGATTAGAAATAGAATAAGTCGTGCGGAAATAAAAAGAGTCTGACTGTAAAATGCAAAAGCGTTCATAATGACGACCAGTAAAAACAATTTAATTACATTGTACACTGTAATTAAATTATAGCTGTAAAATTGAGGCTTCAACCCCAACAGTAAAGCAGTCGAGGATAATAATATAAGTGAGAAGAGCGAATAAATGTAAGAAAAATAAGTTAAGGACACCAGCAGCAAGATAAGTGTAGTCCATTTAGAAACCCTGGCTGATTGGCTATTCTTTTCAAATCTTTTCAAGCTATACAAATATGTAAGAAGCATTACAAGAGAAAGTATGGTTATCTGTTCGTATATTATAGAATAGGATAGGCCAATAACAGGTGAAAGCAGGTAAAGAATCACTTCAATGTTTTTCGTTTTGTTCAAAGTGGACATGGAGTCAACCCCTTTTTTAAATTCTTATTAATCATATCATATTCTTTTATTTGATGTGGGGTTATATTAATGCATATGTCTATTCTAAAAACTGCAGCGTGTATTTATTTCTAATTTGTGGTAAAATGGTTAAGGTTTACAATGAATTCCCGATAGGACGGCCACAACCGGTCGGAAGCCTTGTAACCGAACAAATTAGGGGGAATATTTAATGGAAAAAAGATTATTTACTTCAGAATCTGTAACGGAAGGTCACCCGGATAAAATTGCTGATCAAATCAGTGATGCTATTTTAGATGCAATCCTTTCTAAAGATCCGGAAGCTAGAGTTGCATGTGAGACATTAGTTACGACAGGACTCGTTCTGATAGCAGGAGAAATACGCACAGAAACTTATGTCGATATGCAGAAAATTGCACGTGATACTATTAGAGACATAGGCTATACCCGTGCAAAATACGGATTTGACGCAGATACATGTGCAGTAGTGGTGTCGATTGATGATCAGTCACCAGATATTGCAGTAGGTGTAGACGACTCGATTGAGTACAAGTCAGAAGCTCAGGATAAACTGGATAAAATAGGTGCAGGTGACCAGGGTCTGATGTTTGGCTATGCAACTAAAGAAACGCCAGAGCTTATGCCATTGCCTATCTCGCTTAGTCATAAACTAACGCGCCAGCTTGCTAAAGTCAGGAAGAATAAAAGCTTGGATTATTTAAGACCTGACGGAAAAGCTCAGGTAACTGTAGAGTATGATGAAAATGATAATCCTAGACGAATAGATGCTGTTGTCATCAGTACTCAGCATAGACCGGATATCACAGCAGATCTGTTAGAAAAAGATATTATGGAGAAAGTAATCACTCAGGTCATTCCTTCCAAATGGTTGGATAATGACACGAAATACTATATCAATCCGACAGGGCGCTTCGTAGTGGGGGGACCACAAGGAGATGCAGGATTGACAGGAAGAAAAATTATCGTCGACACATATGGCGGATATGCTCGTCATGGTGGAGGAGCATTCTCCGGCAAAGATGGAACAAAGGTAGACCGCTCAGCCAGTTATGTAGCCAGATACATTGCTAAAAACATAGTAGCAGCGGATTTGGCAGATAAAGTAGAAGTTCAGCTAGCCTATGCTATTGGTGTTTCACAGCCTGTATCGATTTCTATCGATACGTTTGGAACTGGGAAAATATCAAATGAGCGATTAATCAATGCTGTAAGAGAACTCTTTGATCTTAGACCAGCTGGAATCATTAAAATGCTGGATCTTAAACGACCTATATTCAAACAGACAGCTGCTTATGGGCACTTCGGTAGAACTGATGTTGATCTCTCATGGGAAAAAACTGATAAAGCTGATGAATTACGCAAATTAATGTAAATAACCAGGCACAAAATCTTTGATACGATTTTGTGCCTGGTTATTTGAATGTATAACATTCCTTTTGTTGTATGTATATACATTATCTCAGCTGACATACACAATAGCTGTAATAAATTCTTAAAAAGTTAAAAATTGATTCTTGATTAGAGGGTTTATTCACTATACGAGTATAGTCACTTATGGTATACTTTTAAAGATGGATGGAATATAACACATTCTTTTCCTGCATTGTATCATGACAACTTTAAACGAAATGACTTTTAAATCATATAAATAAATGAAATACTCTAGGCAGGTGAAACAGTTTGAACGAAATAGGAGAGAAATTAAAAGAAGCTCGTCAAGCTAAAGGGTACACGCTGGATGATCTGCAGCAGATTACGAAGATACAAAAACGCTATCTGATTGCTGTTGAAGAAGGCAACCTTGATGTATTACCAGGCAATTTTTATGCGCGTGCTTTTATTAAACAATACGCAGATTCAGTTGGATTAAATGGAGAAGAACTGATCAATAATCATATGGACAGTATTCCTCAAGTAAGTGAAACGACATACTCGAAAAGTGTTCAGAACACCCAGACACGTTCTAAGACTAAACGGACCGGGTTTATGGCCACGGTACAGGATAGTCTTCCTACAATACTCATCGTACTGCTCGTGATCGCAATTATCTTTGCAATATATTTAGCTGTAACCAGTGGCGCTGGAAATGGTGACAGTGATTCCTTTATCCAGGGTGATGAGGGCGCTGGTGTTGTTGAAGTCGACAACAATGACGATGCGGAAGAAGAAGATACCGAAGAAGATCTGGAGGAAGATTCTCAAGACACCGGTGACGATGAGTCGGGCAATGATGAAGAGGATACTGAAGAAGAAAATGGTGAGGACAGTGAAGAGCAGTCCATTGAAGAAATAGATGGAACGGCCTCAACTACGACTTATGAAATATCAGGCACTCATCCGGATAACCAGACGCTTAGTTTGTCTGCTGATGGAGCAGCCTCATGGGTAAGAATAACTATAGATGGATCACCGGTCGAAGAGGGTATGATCAATAGCGGAGAAACACTTGAAGTATCATTTGATGGAACTGCAGCCGAGGTTGCGATAGTTATAGGAAATGCACCTGCAACTTCAATTGAACTGAATGGTGAATCCTTACCTTTTGCCGAAGCAGCAACAGCTGTAAGACAGGAAATGTTCATCACATTTAATTAATCATAGAAAGATAAAAGACCAGTCTTTCGTCAGTCTGGTCTTTTTCATCAGGAGGAAACAATGAATCTACCTAATAAAATCAGCTTGTTCAGAATTTTTCTGATTCCTATATTTATCGTACTGGTCCTTGCTCCTCTAAATTTAGGCACGCTGACTGTGTTTGGTTCAGATATCGATATTCAGCTGCTTGTGGCAGCGATTTTGTTTTCAGTTGCGAGTTTTACAGACTGGCTGGATGGTTATTTAGCTAGAAAAATGAACATCGTATCAAATTTTGGTAAATTCGCTGATCCTCTGGCAGATAAGATGCTGGTCATGTCGGCGCTGATCCTTCTTGTTGAACTTGGCATGGCTCCTTCATGGGTAGTGGCAGTTATCGTATCCAGAGAATTAGCTGTCACAGGACTAAGACTGATTCTCGTGGAACAGGGCGGAACAGTCATGGCAGCTGCTTGGCCCGGGAAAATAAAAACAAACACTCAAATGTTCGCAATTATTTTTCTTTTGATCAATGATTTTCCTTTTGGTGGATTAAATGTTTCTATAGGAACAATCCTTCTCTATGTCTGTCTCTTCTTTACGATATATTCAGGAGTCAATTATTTTTACGAGGCAAGAGATGTGTTCTCAGGTACTTTTTCAGAATAATAATGAATAATGAAAGACATGCAGGTTTGATTCTGTATGTCTTTTTAATTCTTTTTGACATGGTTTATTTTTTCATGTGTTAAAATATTAGTGATAAATAGAATGAAAGGTAAATATTATATATAGGAGGCCATTATGAAAGCAGAAATTATTTCAATAGGAACGGAACTGCTGCTTGGGCATGTAGTCAATACCAATTCTGCATTCCTGTCAAGAGAACTGGCTGCTTTAGGAGTCGAAGTGTACCATCATGTAACAGTAGGAGATAACCCTGAAAGACTGGTTGATGCAATTAAGCAAGCTGAACAAAGAGTTGATCTGATTGTATTATCTGGTGGTCTGGGGCCTACAGAAGATGATATTACGAAAAAAACTCTAGCCAATTATTTGGATGTCGATCTTATTCTTCACGAAGAGACTGAAAACAAGATCATAACCTATCATAAAAATTCTGATTTTAATATGCCTGAAAACAATCAGCTCCAGGCTCTGATTTTTGCAGATTCGAGACCGCTGACTAATGACACAGGGTTGGCAGTAGGCATGATGCTGACCCAGAACAATCGCCATTATGCCCTCCTACCGGGGCCACCTGACGAACTGGAGCCGATGGTTGAAAATTATCTGAAAGAAGAGATAGTCAAGCACATCCTCGATGAACAGGTGCTCGTTTCCAGAGTGATGCGGTTTTTCGGACTGACAGAAGCACAACTGGCAGAAAAAATTCAGGATATCGTAGTAAATCAGTCTAATCCCACAGTTGCTGTTTATGCAAATGACGGAGAAATAACTGTCAGAATTACAGCAAAAGCTGAAAATGAGGAACAGGGAAATGAAGCCATAGACGAGATAGAAAAGGATATAATGGAGATATTGTCCGATTACTTCTTTGGATATGGTGACAAGCGGCTGGCCGATGTCATAAAAGATATGCTGAACGAGCGAAGCTTGACTATAACAGCAGCAGAAAGTCTGACTGGAGGTGCTTTCCTCAGTGATCTGACAAGTGATTTGTCTGCTGGTTCTATTTTGGAAGGGGGATTAGTAACTTACAGTGCTGATAAAAAGAATAAAGTTCTTAAAGTCACTAAAGAAACAATCAACAAATTTGGAGTAGTCAGCCCGGAATGTGCGATAGAAATGGCTGAAAAATCCAAAGCTATGTTCGATGCTGATATCGGGGTCGGTCTGACTGGTGTGGCTGGCCCAAGTTCACTTGAAGATCAGATACCAGGTTCAGTCTATATTGGGATTGCGTTTAAAGACAAACAGTCGTTTTCAAAGCATTTCCATTTTGGATACAAACGGAATAGGAACAGGCGACTGGCTGTTCAAAATGCCCTGGAACTCGTTAGACGGGTCCTTAAAGACATACCCATAGAGAAGACTATTTTTTATAGCGAAGATAAAAAATAAACCGAATGAATGTTCGAAAAAAGCTTGATTTTTCTGATGCATCAGTCTAAAATAGACATAGAGATTAGATAGTTATTTTATATTTAAGAAGACAAGTGAACGGATACAGGAGGAAATTAAATGGCGGATGATCGCGCAAAAGCATTAGAAACAGCAATGAAGAAAATTGAAAAAAGTTATGGTAAAGGGTCAATTATGAAAATGGGTGAAAAAGTGGACACTCAGGTCAAGACTGTACCGAGTGGCTCACTTTCACTGGATGTTGCATTAGGTATAGGAGGATACCCTAGAGGACGTATTATTGAAGTCTACGGTCCTGAAAGTTCCGGTAAAACAACCGTAGCCCTGCACGCGATAGCTTCAGTACAGGCCAACGGCGGAATTGCTGCCTTTATCGATGCGGAGCACGCACTTGATCCTAAGTATGCAAGAGCACTTGGAGTGGACATTGATGAACTGCTTTTATCTCAGCCGGACACGGGTGAACAGGCACTTGAAATTGCGGATGCTTTAGTTTCAAGTGGTGCGGTTGATATGGTAGTCATCGACTCTGTTGCTGCGCTGGTCCCAAGAGCTGAGATCGATGGAGAAATGGGAGACTCACACATTGGACTTCAAGCACGACTGATGTCCCAGGCTCTTCGTAAATTATCCGGATCGATCAACAAGACGAAGACTATTGCTCTATTCATCAACCAGATTCGTGAAAAAGTCGGGGTCATGTTTGGTAATCCTGAAACAACGCCTGGAGGACGTGCCTTGAAATTCTATTCTTCTGTGAGACTGGAAGTTAGAAGAGGAGAATCAATTAAATCCGGACAGGACATGACTGGAAACCGTACTAAAATCAAGATTGTCAAAAACAAAGTTGCTCCACCATTCAAAGTGGCTATGGTCGACATTATGTATGGCGAAGGAATCTCACAAGTCGGAGAAATCGTAGATATGGGATCAGACGCAGATATTATTACTAAAGCAGGCGCATGGTACTCATATGGTGATGAAAGAATCGGTCAAGGAAGAGAAAACGCAAAACAGTATCTGGTCGACCATCCTGAGATGCGTGCAGAACTTGAGAAGAAAGTTCGTACTGCTTATGGCATCGGTGACGAAGAAGATACAGAAATCATTGAAAGTGCGGATCCTGAAACACTCGATCTAGATTAATCTGACTCAGCATCCTCTTAATAGGAGGGTGTTGTTTTTTTATTTTCACTGTGTCAGCTCCCTTAAATGCTAGTTGACAGAAGATGTAAAGACCTATAAAATTAAACTAGTATGTTTCTATTTTATAAAAAATGAAGCAGAACTAATTGTGTACAATAACCTTTATAGGATGTTTTAATCGATATCTGATTATTTTATACATGAAAACAAAATATTGATACGGAGGTGATTAGATGGACATACTTTTAACAGCCTTCGCTATCATCGTTGCTTTGATTATTGGTGTAGTTGTAGGATCTTATTTTACAAAACAGAGTTTTGAGAAAAGATTAGCTAATTCTAAACAAACAGCTGAAGACATTGTTGAAGACGCAAATAAAGAAGCTGAAACTTTGAAAAAAGAAGCGTTGCTGGAGGCAAAGGAAGAAATCCATTCTTATCGAACAGAGGCAGAGTGGGAGCTGAAGGAACGTCGATCTGAAGTATCTCGCCAGGAAAATCGACTAGCTCAAAGAGAAGATAACCTAGGGCGAAAAGAAAGTACTTTGGAAAAAAGGGAAAGTTCACTGCAGAGCAGAGAGGATAAACTTTCTGCACGTCAGAAAAAAGTTGAAGAGCTGGAACAGGCAGCTAAAGACCTGCTTGAGGAACAGCAGAACAAACTTCATACGATTGCAGCTTTGTCAGAAGAAGAAGCCAAATCTATTATACTGAAACAGACGGAAGACGACTTGTCTCGTGAAATGGCTATCATGGTCAAACAGTATGAGGATAAAGCTAAAGTGGAAGCAGACAGAAAAGCCAAAGCGTTAGTCACACAAGCTATCCAGCGCTGTGCAGCTTATCGCGTGACAGAATCAACTGTAAGTGTGGTCAGTCTGCCAAATGATGACATGAAAGGCCGCATCATTGGCCGCGAGGGTCGTAACATCAGAACGCTTGAGAGTCTGACAGGAATGGATCTGATTATTGATGATACGCCTGAAGCAGTCGTCTTAAGTGGATATGACCCAATCAGAAGAGAAACGGCTAAAATGGCACTTGAAAAACTGATTTCTGACGGACGTATTCATCCTGGTAGAATCGAAGAAGCTGTGGAGAAATCCCGTAAGGAAATGGACGAAAGAATCAGAGAAATCGGAGAAGAAGCCATGTTCGATCTAGGCATTCATTCAATTCATCCTGATCTGATGAAAATCGTCGGACGTCTGCATTTTAGAACAAGTTATGGTCAAAACGTGTTGAACCATTCTATTGAAGTTGCGAAACTTGCTGGGGTTATGGCCGCTGAACTAGGTGAAGACATTCAGCTGGCTAAACGTGCCGGGCTTCTCCATGATATTGGAAAAGCACTCGACAGTGAAGTAGAGGGATCGCATGTGGAAATCGGAGCTCAAATCGCGATGAAGTATCAGGAAAATGATACGGTAATAAATGCGATTGCTTCCCACCATGGAGATGTCGAAGCTACTTCTGTCATCTCAGTCTTAGTCGAAGCGGCAGATGCTATATCTGCGGCAAGACCTGGAGCAAGAAGTGAGTCCCTGGAGCATTACCTGCAGAGACTTGAAAACCTTGAACGCATTTCAAACAGCCATAAGGGTGTTAAAGAAAGTTTCGCGATTCAGGCTGGACGTGAAGTGCGTATTATCGTTAAGCCGGATGAGCTTGATGACAGCATGACGTCTAAACTTGCCAGAGATGTACGTAAACAAATAGAAGATGACATGGACTATCCCGGACACATCAAAGTAACGGTTATACGCGAAACAAGAGCAGTAGAATACGCTAAATAACAAACAGGTCAATCATGCAGACATCTTGTCTGTATGATTGGCTTTTTTATATCCATTATGTAGTATGAATGATTTTGATTTTTGGAGTATAAAGCTGTTAAAATAGAGAGAGCGATTAGAAAAGAGGTCTGAGTATGAAAGTAATATTTATAGGAGATATTGTAGGGTCACTTGGTGTAGATATGGTCAGAGAGTGGCTTCCACGGTTAAAAGAAAAGTATAAACCTCAGGCAACGATAGCTAATGGTGAGAACGCAGCTTGGGGACGGGGGATCACTGAAAGAGATTATAAAAAGCTTCTACAAGCAGGGGTCGATTTAGTCACTATGGGAAACCACACTTGGGATCAGAGAGAGATTTTTGACTTTATTGACAATGAAAAAAAGCTGATTCGTCCAGCTAATTATCCTGATAATGATGTAACCCCAGGCAAGGGACTGGCATATATTAAAATCAACCAGCAGACATTGGCAGTGATCAATCTTCACGGTCGAACGTTCATGGCTGATTTAGAAGATCCATTTCGGGTCGGACGGGCACTTGTTGAAGATGCACGAAAAATCACCCCTCATATCCTTATCGATTTCCATGCAGAAGCAACTAGCGAAAAGGAAGCAATGGGCTGGTTCATGGATGGAGAGGTCTCTGCCGTTCTTGGCACACATACCCATGTGCAGACCAATGATTCGAGAATCTTAGCGAAAGGAACCGCCTATCAGACCGACGTAGGCATGACAGGCTTCTATGATGGTATTTTGGGGATGAAAAAAGACTCTATTCTTCATAAATTTACTACTCAGATGCCTAACCAGTTTGAAGTGCCGGAAACGGGTCGGACGCGATTGAATGGCTGTTATCTGGAGATAGATAATACCAGCGGGAAAGCTGTTGATATCAAGCCTATTCGTATTGACGAAGATAACCCGTTCTTCGGTTAACCAATTGAACAATAGACATTAGAAAGAGTGAGCATAATGCCCCAGAAAACTAAGCATACTCCCATGATGGAGCAGTACTTATCAATAAAAAAACAGTATCCATATGCCTTTCTGTTTTATCGTCTAGGAGATTTCTATGAATTGTTCTTTGATGATGCGGTAAAGGTTGCCCGGCTGCTTGAGCTGACCTTGACAAGTAGAAATAAGAATGCGGAAGAGCAGATTCCCATGTGTGGAGTGCCTCATCACTCTGCCAAGGGATATATTGATACCTTAATAGAAATGGGATACAAAGTGGCAATATGCGAACAGGTGGAGGACCCGAAACAGGCCAAGGGAATGGTCAAAAGGGAGGTTGTCCAAGTTGTCACGCCAGGTACGGTCATGCAATCCAAGACAGTCGAGGCAAAAGAAAACAATTATATAGCAGCTATGGCGTCTCTGCAGCCGCACATCGGTCTGTCCTACGCTGATCTGACTACTGGTGAAATCAAAGTGACTGAAGTGGAGACCCTTCAGGAAGCAGTGAACGAACTGGTATCGATCCAATGTAAGGAAGTGATCATTGAACCGGGAGAATTTCTGGACCTGCAGGAAACGCTCGCTCAGCACTACAATATGTCTGTCTCGCATCCTTCTTCAGATGATCATCAGCATCCATTATCCAGTCTGACTGAATCGGTCCAGGACCGCTCGCTTATCAGAGTCATTGATCTGCTGCTGGCTTACTTGTCAGAAACACAAATGAGGAGTCTGGACCACCTTCAGGAAGTTCAGTTTTATGAAACAAGAAACTTTCTGCTGTATGGACAGGATGCCAGAAGAAATCTGGAGCTGACTACATCCTTGAGAGACGGATCAAAAAAGGGTACCTTGCTTTGGCTGCTGGATGAGACCCAGACAGCTATGGGAGGACGCATGCTGAGATCCTGGCTTGAAAAACCACTGATAAGGAAGAAGCAGATCGAGGAGCGGCTGGACAAAGTAGAAGGTCTGCTTAATCACTTTTTTGAGCGGAATGACCTGGTCGAGGTTCTGAAGAACATCTATGATCTGGAGAGATTGGCAGGAAGAGTAGCCTTTGGGACGGTCAATGCCAGAGACCTGATCCAACTCAAGCAGTCTTTAGATCAGATTCCTCACGTGACAGATATCGTTGACAGGCTCAACACAAAAAAGATCTGGGATAGTTATTTAAGTCAGCTGGATCCGATTGATGACGTGCGAGATCTTATCGAGCAGGCTATCGACGAAGACCCACCCATCTCAGTTACTGATGGAGAGATAATCAGAAGAGGCTACCATGAACAGCTGGACAAATATAAGGAAGCCATGACTAACGGCAGACGCTGGATGGCAGAACTCGAACAGAAAGAAAGAGAAGCTACTGGCATAAAGAATCTGAAAATAGGATTCAACAAAGTGTTCGGGTATTACATCGAAGTGTCTAAAGGCAATGTAAGCAAACTGGAAGAAGGGCGTTATGAAAGAAAACAGACCCTGGCAAATGCTGAAAGATACAGCACACCTGAACTCAAAGAAAAAGAAGCACTGATTCTTGAAGCGGAAGAAAAGTCAAAAAATCTCGAGTATGACTTGTTTGTGGATGTCCGTCAGATGGTCAAAGAAGAGATCAACAGATTGCAGAAGCTGGCTCGTGCTGTTGCAGAAATTGATGTGCTTCAAAGTTTCGCTTCGGTCAGTGAAGAATACAACTACGTGAGACCACAGTTCTCAGTTGATAGCCAGGATATCCATATCAGGAACGGCAGACATCCTGTAGTAGAAAAAGTTATGGGAGAACAGTCTTATGTGCCAAATGACGTGGATCTTACTAAGGAGACATCCATACTTCTGATTACTGGACCGAATATGTCAGGTAAAAGCACGTTTATGAGACAACTGGCACTCAGCGTCATTATGGCTCAGATGGGCTGCTTTGTACCCGCAGAAAGTGCCGCTCTCCCCGTATTTGACCGACTGTTTACTCGGATAGGGGCGATGGATGATTTGATCGGTGGACAAAGCACCTTCATGGTCGAAATGAACGAAACGAATCAGGCTCTCCAGCACGCTACAGAGAACAGTCTGCTTCTGTTCGATGAGATTGGCCTGGGGACAGCCACCTATGATGGCATGGCACTTGCGGAAGCGATTATTGAGTATGTCCACGATAAAATAAGAGCAAAAACATTGTTTTCAACCCATTATCATGAGCTGACTGTCCTTGAAGAAAGACTTGAAGGATTAAAAAATGTCCATGTTGGTGCGGTTGAAGAAGAGGGCAACCTTGTCTTTCTTCACAAAATGATGGAAGGCCCGGCGGATAAAAGTTATGGGGTGCAGGTGGCCAGATTAGCCGGTCTTCCGGACGCGCTCCTTGACCGGGCTGGACATATTCTGTCTGATCTGGAACAGAAGGAGGACCATCTGTTCGAAGATAAAGAGGAACAACCCGTTACTGTGAATGAAGACAGTCTGAGGATGCAGGAGCAGCTGAATCTCTTTGATGATCTGACGACTAATGAAAAAGATGTGATTGCAGCGTTGCAGAAAGTAAATGTACTCAACACGACCCCGATCGAAGCATTGCAGCTATTAAGTCAGCTGCAGGACAAAATGAAGACAGATGAGTGAAAGGCTGAGTGATCAAATGACTCCAAAAATCCAAATCATGTCGCCCACCCTGGCCAATCAGATAGCAGCGGGTGAAGTGATCGAACGTCCAGCTTCAGTGGTGAAGGAACTGGTGGAAAATGCCATCGATGCAGGCAGTTCGAAAATCGAAGTGTTTGTCGAAGAAGCCGGGTTGAACCGAATACAAGTAATTGACAACGGTGAGGGGATAGCTTCTGAAGAAGTGCTTTCTGCATTTGAGCGCCATGCAACGAGCAAGCTGATTTCCAATGACGACTTGTTCCGAATCAGGACCCTAGGTTTCAGAGGAGAGGCTCTTCCAAGTATCGCCTCTGTATCCAAAGTTACTGTAGAAACAGCACAAAGCAATCAACCCGGCAGGCGACTGGTTCTGGTAGGGGGAGAAGTGGTTGAAGATTCTGCAGCCAAGTCAAGACAAGGGCTGGCAGTCACTGTAGATGAACTCTTTTATAATACACCGGCCCGTCTGAAATACGTAAGGACGTTGAAAACGGAGCTGTCGCATATTACTGATGCGATCAACCGATTTGCCCTTGCGCACCCTGAAATTTCTTTTAAGCTTGTGTCGGACGGTTCCGTCATGATTAGGACCTCAGGAAACAAAGAGCAGATTCAGGCAATTGCCGGGGTATATGGCGTTGATGCTGCCCGTAAAATGAAGCATATCAGTCAAGAGACATTTGATTTCAACCTGGACGGATTCATTTCTCTTCCTGAGGTGACAAGAGCAAGCAACAATTACATTACCCTAATTGTGAATGGGCGTGTGATAAAAAATTATGCCTTGAATAAAGCCATTGTTGAAGGTTACGGATCGACATTGATGGTTGGACGTTACCCTGTTGCGGTAATCAGAATCACGATGGATCCATTACTGCTGGATGTGAACGTGCATCCGACTAAACAGCAGGTCCGCATTAGTAATGAACGGGAACTCGGACAGCTGATCAGCCAGACAATTAAAGAACGTTTGAGTCAGGAGAACAGGATCCCTAATGCGCTAGAAAATGTGTATAAGCCGCAGAGTAGAAAGCAGACAGACAAGATGGTCAAGCCCGAACAGACACGTTTTCAGTTCGACCAGAGAGTCTCTGATAGCTATTCAACTCACTCTTCAGAACGTGTTCTGGAGGATGATCAGCGTTTTACTATGAGAGAAGAAGTAGGACTAAACAAGGCTGAAAACTGGAATGAAGAAGTAGAAGACTCTAAGTTGAAAGAGGACAGTCAGCCAGGAAGTACAACTGGCCTCGAAAATCATGAAGAATCGATTGTGAGAACGGCTATGAAAATCGATTCTATCAACCAGACACACTCCCCATTTCCTGAACTTGAGTATATTGGACAGATGCACGGGACCTATTTATTTGCTCAAAATGAAAAAGGGTTGTATATTATAGACCAGCACGCTGCTCAGGAAAGAATCAAGTATGAGTACTATAAGGCGACGATTTCTGAACATGGTACGGACCTGCAGGAACTGCTGGTGCCGCTTGTTCTTGACTATCCTACCGATGAAGCACTCGTCATCAGAGAGAATATAGATAAACTGCAGGAAGCATCCATTCATCTGGAAGATTTTGGTCAGAACAGCTTCGTTTTAAGGAACCATCCCAATTGGATGATTGCCGGACAGGTGGAAGAAACGGTCAAGGAAATGATCGATTTTTTCTTAGCACATAAAAGCTTGACTGTTGCCAAATTCAGGGAAGCAACGGCCATCATGATGAGCTGCAAGCGGTCGATCAAGGCTAATCACTACCTTTCGCCACAGGAAGGAATGCAGCTGCTGGAAGATTTGAAACACACTCAGAATCCGTATAATTGTCCGCATGGCAGGCCGGTACTGGTCAGCTTCACGACAAATGACATGGAAAAGATGTTCAAACGGATTCAGGACCCTCACTAAAGAAAGGAAGGCGTCACATGGATAAAAAAGAACTGAAAAAGAAACTGACACCGATCCAGTATGAAGTCACGCAGAATAATGCAACGGAACGGCCGGGAACTGGTGAATATGATCAGTTTTTCGAAGACGGTATTTTCGTCGATGTTGTCAGTGGTGAACCGCTGTTTTCTTCAAATGATAAATATGATGCAGGCTGCGGCTGGCCATCATTTACTAAACCGATAAAGAAACGTACAGTTAAAGAGAAAAGAGATTCGACTTTTGGTATGGAACGAACAGAAGTCAGAAGCAGTGAAGCTGACTCGCACCTTGGACATGTCTTTACAGATGGACCACAGAATAAAGGCGGGTTGAGATACTGCATCAATTCGGCTGCCATGCGCTTTGTGCCAGTGGACAAGCTTGAGGAAGAAGGATACGGCGAGTATCTGGCGGAATTCAATTAAACTAACTGATAGACTGAAACACCTGTTCCTAACTTGACTTAATGGACAGGTGTTTTTGTGTTATAATAGTGAAGATTAACTAACGGTAAGTGAGGGTAATGATATGTTTGAATATATAAAAGGGACCGTCGCACACCTTTATCCTGGGTATATTGTGATCGACAATCAGGGAATCGGATATAAGATTCTGATGGCGAATCCTTTCAGGTATACGGATCAGATGAGCCAGGAGATACTGATCTACGTCTATCAGGATGTTAAACAGGACAGTATGCAGCTTTTTGGATTCAAGACGATGCAGGAGAAGAATCTGTTTCTGAAACTGATCAATGTGTCAGGAATTGGACCGAAATCTGCTCTGGCCATTCTGGCTAATGATAATCACCAAGGTTTCGTTCAGGCAATTGAAGACAACAATGTCACATTTCTGACCAAGTTCCCTGGTGTGGGCAAAAAGACTGCTCAGCAGATCGTCCTCGATCTGAAAGGGAAACTGTCTGAATTTGAAGGAACAGATGGGAACGGCCTTGAAGGACAACAGGCCTTTGACATGCCTGAAGGATCGAACCAGTCCTTTGAAGAAGCTATCGAGGCGTTATTGGCGCTGGGCTACACGAAGAAAGACGTAGCGAGAGTAAGAAAACAGTTTGATGATCAGAAGAAGCTAAGTACGGATGCTTACATACGAGAAGCTTTATCTTATCTGATGAAAAAGTAGGCCAGTTAATAAAGGAGAACGTTATGGAAGACAATCAACATCTGACATCTGAACAGGTGATGGACTCGAAGGAACAGTCTTTGGAACATACGCTCAGACCACAAAGTCTGGCTAATTACCTCGGTCAGGAAAAAATAAAGAAAGAACTGTCGATTTACATCGAAGCAGCCAAAAACAGGGAAGAAGCACTGGATCATGTTCTTCTCTATGGCCCCCCAGGACTCGGAAAGACCACCATGGCCATGGTGATTGCCAATGAAATGGGAGCAGAAATCAGGACAACCAGCGGCCCGGCAATTGAAAAGCCAGGTGATCTGGTGGCCCTGCTGAATGATCTGGAGCCAGGAGGGATCTTATTTATCGATGAGATTCACCGGATGCCGAGGATTGCAGAGGAAATGCTGTATTCCGCAATGGAAGACTTCTACGTCGATATCATTATCGGCCAGGGAGAAACGGCTCATCCCGTCCATTTTCCCCTTCCTCCTTTCACATTGATCGGTGCAACGACTCGGGCCGGATCCCTGTCGGCACCTCTGAGAGACCGGTTCGGTATTCTGGCACATATGGAATACTATACCAAGGAAGAGCTGGAAAAAATTGTGCTTAGATCGGCATCTGTACTGCAGACGGATATCGTGGAAGACGGGGCGCTGGAAATTGCCAGAAGGTCCAGAGGCACGCCTAGAATTGCCAATCGTCTGCTCAAGCGAGTAAGAGATTATGCACAAGTCAGAGGAGAAGGCATCGTCGATAAGGAGAATGCTGCTTCAGCTTTAGATCTGCTGAGTGTAGATCATAAGGGGCTGGACAGCGTCGATCACAAACTGCTCAAGACCATGATCACTCTTTATAACGGAGGACCAGTAGGGCTGAATACTTTATCGGCCAATATCGGAGAAGAAATGATGACGATAGAAGATATGGTTGAACCTTTTCTGCTTAAAGAAGGCTTTATTCAAAGGACGTCTCGTGGAAGAATGGCTACTCAGAAGGCGTACGACCATTTCGACCTGATGCATCTGATGAAGAAGTAAATCATAAAAGGAGAACACGCATGACATTAACTACAAATGATTTTGATTTTGAATTACCCGAAGAACTGATTGCGCAGACACCATTAAAAAACCGATCATCCTCTAAAATGATGGTACTGACCAAGGAAACAGAAACTATTGAAGACAGACAGTTTGAAAGTATAATAGATGAATTGAATCCTGGTGACGCGCTTGTAATGAATAATACACGGGTTCTTCCGGCCAGACTATACGGAGAAAAAGAAGACACAAAAGCTCACATGGAAGTGCTTCTTCTTAAGAACCTTGAAGGAGATAAGTGGGAAACCTTGATGAAGCCGGCTAAAAAAGCTAAGCCGGGAACAGTCATTACGTTTGGAGATGGACGTCTGAAAGCGACTGTTATCGAATCTCTGGAACATGGGGGACGAATCGTAGAATTTTCTTATGAAGGGATTTTCCTTGAGACTTTGGAGTCGCTGGGTGAAATGCCTCTACCGCCTTATATCAAAGAACGTCTTGATGACAGCGAACGTTATCAGACCGTTTACGCGAAAGAAAATGGATCAGCTGCTGCACCGACAGCAGGGCTGCATTTCACGGAGGAAATCCTTGAGAAGATACAGGAAAAAGAAGTCAAACTCGTTTTCCTGACGCTTCATGTGGGTTTAGGCACGTTCCGTCCAGTGAGTGTAGATAATATCGAAGAACATAAGATGCATGAAGAATTCTATCAGCTGTCAGAAGAATCAGCAGACACATTGAACAGAACAAGAGAAGAAGGCGGGCGTATCATAGCCATCGGCACAACGTCAATCCGTACACTGGAAACAATCGGCCAGGCATTTGATGGGAGATTCCAGGCAGCCAGCGGATGGACGGATATTTTTATCGCTCCCGGCTACCAGTTTAAAGCAGTCGACGGATTCCTGACTAACTTCCATCTGCCGAAGTCGACGCTGATCATGCTGGTCAGTGCATTTCTCGGAAGAGACTTCGTATTAGAAGCGTATAATCATGCTGTCCAGGAGAGATACCGTTTCTTCAGTTTTGGAGATGCGATGTTTGTTAAAAAGAGATAAAAGAGTAGGAGCTAGTTATGAGTAATCATCCAGTCACATATACATTAGAAAAAAAAGATAAACACACAGGAGCCCGCCTGGGTAAAATCACGACACCTCACGGAACTTTTGAAACACCTATGTTCATGCCTGTAGGGACACTGGCAACCGTTAAGACTATTGCTCCTGAAGAGCTTGAAGAAATGGGAGCAGGCATCATCTTGAGCAATACGTATCACCTCTGGTTGAGACCAGGAGAAGATCTAATTGCTGAAGCGGGAGGTCTGCACGCTTTCATGAACTGGGACAATGGGATACTGACCGATTCAGGTGGATTCCAGGTCTTTTCACTTTCAGATATGAGGAGAATTGAAGAAGAAGGCGTCCACTTCAAGAGTCATCTGGACGGATCTAAACTCTTCCTGTCTCCTGAAAAAGCCATCAATATCCAGAACAAGCTGGGACCGGATATTATGATGTCCTTCGACGAATGCCCCCCATTTGATGAAAGCTATGATTACGTCAAAAAATCGGTCGAGCGAACCTCCAGATGGGCAGAAAGAGGACTGGAAGCGCACCAGAATACTGATAGTCAAGGGTTGTTTGGAATTGTTCAGGGCGCTGGATTTGAAGATCTGCGTAAACAGTCAGCTAAAGATCTGACTAGTATGGACTTTGCCGGTTACTCGATAGGTGGGCTATCTGTCGGTGAACCTAAAGAAGATATGTATCGGGTGCTCGATTTCACTACACCGCTCTTACCTGAAGACAAGCCTCGCTATCTTATGGGGGTGGGGACACCTGATGCATTGATTGAAGGAGTTATGCGTGGAGTTGACATGTTTGACTGTGTGCTTCCGACCCGTATTGCACGTAACGGGACGACAATGACCAGCAAGGGACGTGTCGTAATCAAGAATGCCATTTATGCAAGAGATTTCAGACCTCTGGATGAAAAATGCGGATGCTACACGTGCCGGAACTATACCCGAGCATACTTGAGACATCTTCTTAAATCAGATGAAACTTTCGGTCTGAGACTGACGAGTTATCACAACCTCTATTTCCTGCTGGACCTGATGAAGAAAGTCAGACAGGCAATCAGGGAAGACAACCTGCTTGAGTTCAAGGAGCAGTTTTTCGAGGAGTACGGATACAATAAACCGAATGCTAAAAACTTTTAGAAGTTTTTAATGAGACTAGTATTTTTCTCTGAAATTTGCTAAGGTATGTAGTGAAACATTAATATCGTTCTCTTTGAAAACGAGATAATCAGGAAAATAAAACAGGAAATTAGACGGAGGAATGACTACATGGAATTACTTTTTGGAATGCTGCCCTTTTTAGTACTGATGGGTATCATGTACCTGCTGATGATCAGACCACAGCAGAAACGCGCAAAAGAAACGCAGAACATGCTCGGCTCATTAGGAAAAGGTGATTCGATCGTCACGATCGGCGGCCTGCACGGCATTGTAGATGAAGTAAATGAAACAAACAACACCGTAATAATCGACTGTGAAGGGATATATCTAACCTTCGAACGTCGCGCAGTTGCACGTATCGTTACAAAAGCATCCGCAGCTGGGACCCAGTCTGAAGAGCTGGGAACAAACACACCCGAAAAAACAGCAGACAGCGAATAGGACTGAAGAAGTAATTATACCCCTTTCGAATGAGTAAAGGAGGTAATCTCTTGAACTTTATTATAGATGATGATGATTATGAGGTTTGGCTGAAAAAAAAGTTGATCGAATTCCGTCAGAACGGCTATGATGAGATTAGTTTGGAAGACTTGTGGGAGTACTGCACCGCATATAAGTGGAAGCATTACAGACCATCAAGGTATTATCAGATAGTAGATGATATCTTGACAATCACATTGAATGACTATTTCAATTACGCTTCGCTGAAAGCTCAAGTGTATAACGTCTCTTCACTGGATGACATGGAGCTTGATGATCTATTAGGATAAATTTGGATAAAACAAGTAGGATGGTCGGTTCATTCTGCTTGTTTTATTTTTTTACACCATAGAATGTCATAATAGAGTTGATTTTAAAGTCGTCTGACCCTTTTATTTCTAGTATAATAACGTAAAAGATGGAGGTGTTTTGAAGGCGCTATGAGATACGGACTACTGCTTTTTGACGAACCCAAACGGGATACGTCCAGAAAAATAATTCATATCGATATGGATGCCTTCTATGCTTCAGTTGAGGTGAGAGAAAATCCTTCTCTAGCGGGTAAGCCAGTTATCATAGCCCGGCACCCCAAGGAAACGGGTGGGCGCGGTGTGGTTGCTACAGCAAGTTATGAAGCCCGGACTTACGGCATCCATTCAGCTATGAGCGCTCAGAAGGCATACGAGTTATGCCCAGAAGGTGTATTCGTAAGTCCAAATTTTGAGCTTTACCGGGAAACTTCAAAGCAGATGCATGACATTTTCAGACGGTATACGGATAAAATCCAACCTCTCTCTCTCGATGAGGCCTATCTGGATGTCAGTATAAACCATGTCGGACAGAAAAGTGCGACTATCATTGCACAGGCCATCAGGAGAGACATTGAAAAGGAACTGAGACTGACCTGTTCGGCAGGAGTGTCCTATAATAAATTTCTGGCTAAAATTGCGTCGGATTTCGATAAACCAAATGGCATTACAGTTATTCCACCTGATAAAGCACACGACTTTTTAATGGTGCTGCCAATTGAAAAATTTCACGGTGTGGGTGCCAAATCCGTTGAGAAAATGCATAGTCTGGACATATACATGGGAAAGGATCTATATAAAAATGAAGAGTTGGAGCTGGTCAGTCATTTTGGGAAAATGGGTCATTCACTTTATCGCAAGGTAAGAGGGATCGACGACAGTGAAGTGAAAAACGACAGGGAACCGAAATCGATTGGAAAAGAATCAACGTTCTCTGAAGATCTGAAGACTGAAAATGATGTGATCAAGGCCTTAAGAATCCTCTCACAGAAAGTCATGCATAACCTAAAAAGAAAACAGAAACACGGAAAAATCGTTGTGCTTAAAATAAGGTATGAAAATTTCGATACGATAACGCGTCGACGCTCCTTTCCAGATTATATCAAAGGAGAAGAAGAACTTTTCCAGATTGCTTTATCGATCTGGGAAGAAGAATCTGCAACCTTAGGAGTGAGGCTTCTGGGTATCACGGTTACCGGACTGGAGTCGGTTATCTTTGAAACGATCCCACTGCCGTTATGGGAAAAGAAAGTTAGCGAAAGGAAACCTGAAAGAGATGAAGACTAAACATGAACAGATTATCGACTTTATCGAGTCTCTGCCGGTAGGGGAGAAGCTCTCGGTAAGACTGATTGCCAAAGAACTTCAAGTCAGTGAGGGGACAGCTTACAGAGCTATAAAAGAAGCAGAGAACAACGGCCTGGTGTCTACGATTAAAAGAGTGGGGACGATCCGGATCGAGCCTAAAAATGGTGAGCATATCGAGAACCTGACCTACGATGAAATAGTGAAGGTGATTGATGGAGAGGTTCATGGGGGCGAAAAAGGGCTGAAAAAGACCCTGACGAAGTTCATCATCGGAGCGATGACCGAAGAAGCCATGTTGCGCTATGTTACTGAAGAATCACTGATGATTATCGGTAACAGAGAAGAAGCTCAGCAGCTCACTTTACAGAACGGTGCAGCGGTCCTTATAACTGGGGGCTTCAAGCCCAGTCAGACAGTGGTCGATCTTGCCAATCATAAGGAATTGCCTCTGATAAGCACATCTTATGATACTTTCACAGTGGGCACGATGATCAACAGAGCGATGACTGACCAGCTGATAAAAAAAGAAATCCTGCGCGTTCAGAATATCTTTACCCCGCTTGAACGGACGCAGTTTCTTAATAGAGAAGATACGGTATATACTTATAGAATGCTCAATCAGAAGAGCGGACATTCCAGATTTCCAGTTGTTCTGTCAGATGGTCGACTGGCGGGGATCGTGACGGCTAAGGATGTGGTAGGCCAGGAGGATACAGAACTGATTGAAAAAGTTATGACTAAGAATCCCGCTTCAGCAAGAAAGTACATGAGCGTAGCCTCAATTGCGCATACAATGATATGGGATGGCCTGGAAGTGATGCCTGTAGTCAGTGATGAACTTAAACTTGCTGGTGTCATTTCCCGTCAGGATATTATGAAAGCTATGCAGACTGTCCAGAAGCAGCCTCAGTCTGGGGATACCATATCTGATCAGATCAATCAGCTGATTACAGAAAAAGAAGACAACTTGTATTCCTTTTCTGTTACCCCGCAGACTACTGACAGCATGGGTACGATCTCATTTGGTGTGCTCAGCGAAGTGGTCACAGAGACAATTTATAATTATCTATCAAAATACAAGAAAAAGAATCTGGTTGTTGAACAGATGAATCTGCATTACTTCAACATGATCCAGTTAGGTAATGAACTGACGATCAAACCTTCTGTGATCGATGAAAATCGTCGCTCGGCTAGACTGGATGTTGAAATCTATTCGGAACATACATTAGCTGCAAAAGCGATTGTGGTGTGTCAGCTGATTCAGAAAAGATAACAAAAAAGCTAGAACTGAAAAGGAGAAATGCGTGTGTTGTTAGAAACAGTGAATAAAAAGGACAATATGATTAAGAAAGACCTTTGGGAGTATATTAAACAATGGGATACCATTATCATTCATAGGCATGTCAGACCTGATCCGGACGCTATCGGTTCCCAGTGTGGACTGAAAGAACTTATTCGAGCAACCTTTCCTGACAAGGATGTGTATGCAGTCGGTACGACGGTTGATGATCTCGAATATCTGGATAAAATGGATGAAGTGACAGAAGAAAAATATGAACAGGCTTTAGTCATTGTTACTGACACTGCAAATATCAAGCGCATAGACGGAGAGCATTATAAAATGGCGAAGCAGTGGATCAAAATCGATCACCATCCTCTTGATGATTCTTACGGGGAAATAGAATGGGTCAACACGGACGCGAGCAGCTGCTGTGAAATGATTGCCGATATGTGGCTGAGCTACCCGGATGAGATTAAGATGACCGCTAAAGCAGCCCGTCTTTTATATGCCGGAATTGTCGGGGATACGAACCGCTTTCTCTATGATGCGACATCACCCTTCACCATGCAGATTTCTGCTGAGTTGATGCGTTTTCCGTTTTCGCATACAGAAGTAAACGATAAAATGAATGTAATAAAGCCTCAAGCCGGCAAATTAATGGGCTATGCTCTCGATCAGTTTACAGTGTCAGAAGACGGGGTCGGACATATCATTCTTACAAAGACATTATTAAAGTCGCTTGGAATGGATGACAGCGAGACGCATCAAGTGGTTCCTATGCTGGGTAAAATCGAAGGCGTGAAAGTATGGGCAGTATTTGTCGAACAGTCAGACAGCGAATTCCGATGCAGACTGCGTTCGAAAGGACCTGTAATTAATGAGATTGCCCAGAAACATGGAGGCGGTGGACATCCTCTGGCCAGCGGCACGCATGCAAAAGACAAGGAAGAAATTGGACAGATTCTTAAAGAACTGACTGAACAGGTAAAAGCCTATAAATAAATGTCCGTCTGAGGACTGATAACTGATACACTTTCATATGTTATAATTAGACGATGATGCTTAACTGTTTAAAGGGATAGGAGTAAGATGAGGGAATAATCATGACTAAAAATCAATTAAAACAAAAACTAAAAAAAATGTTCAGTCACACCATACAGAAACTGAAACCCAGGCTGAAACGGTCCTGGGTAGTAGGGAAACGTAAATGGAAGAAATTCCATATGACTAAACTGCTCATACTGACCGTTCTCTCTGTTGCGCTGTTATTCAGCGTCTATCTTGCCGTTCTCGCAAGGACGGCAAATGTGAATGCCTTGAGAGCAGGGCTCGAACAGTCTACTACGATTATGGACGAGCAGGGTGAGGAAGCTGGAACGCTATTTGCACAAAAAGGCTCATTCGTGGAATTGGAAAGAATCTCTCCTCATATTGTTGATGCAGTAATATCGACAGAAGATCAGCGGTTTGAGAAGCATCGCGGATTTGATCCGATCGGAATTGGACGTGCAGCTGTAGGATATGTTATGAACAGAGGACAGATAGTCGGTGGTGGAAGTACAATCACCCAACAATTGGCCAAAAATGCCTACCTCTATGCAGATCAGACCCTGATGAGGAAACTCAGGGAGCTGTTTCTGGCTATAGAAATAGAGAAGCACTACACTAAAGATCAGATACTGGAAATGTATCTCAATAGTGTCTACTTTGGTAACGGAGTATGGGGTGTTGAGGATGCTTCTATGAAATACTTTGGCAAGGGAGCATCTGATGTCACTGTTCCCGAGGCTGCGGCTATAGCAGCTATGCTGAAAGCACCCAGTCATTATAATCCGATCGACAATTATGAGCGGTCGATCAGCAGAAGAAACGTCGTGCTTTCATTGATGGAAAATACTGGAACGATCACTGGGGAGGAAAGAGCCAGCTATCAGCAGACTGGACTGACTCTGGTTGACAGATATAACAGCACAGATGGATACCGCTATCCCTATTATTTTGATGCAGTCATAAACGAAGCAGTTAACAGGTACGGCTTTGAAGAAGAAGACCTGATGAACAACGGTTATACTATATACACTTCTCTTAATCAGACTCATCAGCAGCAGATGGATGCAGTCTATGCCAGCAACAGCAATTTCGAAGTGGCTGCTGACGGAACAGCGGCGCAGAGTGCATCTATCGCACTGAATCCGAAAACTGGCGGAGTGAGCGCAGTAATCGGTGGTCTAGGAGACTACACTTTCCGAGGATTCAATAGAGCAACGCAAATGAGAAGGCAGCCAGGATCAGTAATCAAGCCTCTGGGCGTCTTCACACCAGCACTGGAAGCAGGATATGCGCCTGATTCACTACTTAAGGATGAGCTGCTCTCTTACGGTGAAACAGGTTATACCCCAACGAACTTATCTGGTTATTATAGCGGAGAAGTTCAGATGTATAGAGCTTTAGCAGATAGTCTCAATGCACCGGCGGTCTGGCTGCTCAATGAACTCGGGTTGAGAAAAGGGATGAATAAAGTTGAACAGTTCGGTTTAAGAGTAACGGACAAAGATAATCATTTGGGGGCTATCGCATTAGGTGGAATGGACAGAGGTGTTTCGCCTCTGGAAATTGCCAGTGCGTACAGCGTCTTCGCCAATGAAGGAATTAGAAAAGATCCGCACTTTATTACACGAATTGTCGACGCCACAGGAGCTGTGGTTGTGGACAATACTTCTCCCAGATCAAAACGTGTGGTGTCCGCTAAAGTAGCCGATCAGATGAACAGCATGCTCTTAAGCGTGTTCGATAACGGGACTGGACGAAACATTCAACCAGACGGTTTCAAGATAGCGGGTAAAACGGGGACAACACAGACAGAATCAGGTACAGGAGCAACCGACCAGTGGGTGGTTGGTTATACACCTGACATTGTGATCACTAGCTGGATGGGTTATGATCATACAACTGACAATCACTATCTCAACACAGCAACGTCTCAAGGAATCGGACAGGTATTCAAAGCTCAAATGGAGGCCATCCTTCCTCACACGGAGCAGTCTACTTTCCTGGTAGAAGAAGCTGGATCAGGATTTAGAGTTGAAGAGCCTTCATTTATGGATAGAATGACAGAAGGGCTGGACGATGCAAGTGAATTTATCAGAGAGGGATCCTCTGTGATCCGTGAACGTGCCGGAGAGCTGTTCAGACAGTTCCGCAGTCGACAGCCAGGACAATAAGTTAATTAAAGCCTTTTAATCTTTTCTGGCAAGACCATTCAATTCGTGATAAACTTGTATAGTAAAGAAAAAGCTCGACATAGAGCGAAAATTGAAGGGATGAGACGATGGCTGTCAACATTTATGACACGGCTAACCAGTTAGAACAGGAATTAAGAAACACTGAAGAATTTACGACATTAGAAGCGGCATTCGGTGCTGTTAAAGAAGATGAAGAGGCAAGTCGCGTATTTAACGAATTCCGTCAAGTACAGCAGACGATCCAGCAGAAACAGATGATGGGCCAGGAAATTTCTGAAGAAGAAGCAGTACAGGCTCAGGAGGTTTCGACTAAAATCAGTCAGAATGAAATCATTACTAAACTGCTTGAAGCTGAAAAGCAAGTCGGCCAGATGATCGACGACATCAACCAGGTAGTATTGAAACCCGTTAGAGAATTATATCAATAAAAGATCAGATGAAGAGGGCTTGCTAATATAGTGAGTCCTTTTCACTAACACTACTAAGAACATATGTACCCTATAAGAAGAAGGAGTGTTTACTCATGGTCCTATTTGTTCACGCCGCAGATCTGCATCTGGACAGCCCCTATAAAGGCATCAAAGATCTGTCCAGCCGTCTGGGGGAAAAAATAAAAGAATCAACTTTCCAGTCATTGACTGCTATTGTCGACCTGGCAGTGGATCAACAGGTCGATTTTGTGCTTTTCTCAGGAGACATCTACGATCTGGAAGATCGGAGTATCAAAGCTCAGATTGTCTTTAAAGAAGAGATGCAGAGACTGAATGACCAGGGCATTCCAGTCTGTCTGATCCACGGGAATCATGATTTCTTGGGAAATGAAGCAGACCATCTTTCCTTGCCGTCAAACGTGACTGTATTTCCCTCTGAAGTAGAGACGATTTACATACAGACAAAAAAAGGGGAGCGTGTGGCTGTCAGCGGATTCAGTTATGATAGAAAATGGATCGACAGGCGCATGATAATAGACTACCCTTCTCGAAAGGCACAGATAGATTATCACATAGGCCTTCTCCATGGTTACGAAGAAGGACAGAAATCAGAGCATGGCAGGTATGCACCTTTTTCCCTTGCTGAACTGGCTGAAAAGAATTATGATTACTGGGCTTTGGGGCACATCCACAATAGGCAGCAGCTTTCAGCTGAACCACTTGTTTATTACAGTGGAAATACCCAAGGACGTCATAGGAAAGAAACTGGAGACAAAGGCTGTCTGCTAGTCAATTTATCCCGTTCAGGTCATAGCGTCGACTTTAAAGCTACTGCACCAATCATCTGGAAGGAACTCAATATCGATGTAAGCACACTTGAGACACTCGACAGTATTTATGAAAAGATCAGACAGGCAGTGATTGAAACAAGTGACGCTCAGACACTGCTTTATCTTAAAGTCATCGTTTCGTCGCAATTATCAGATAAGATAATGACTAAATTGAATCAGGATGACTTCATTGAAACGCTGCACCATGATTCTGATAAATCTTTTGCTTTCGTAACGGGGCTTAAAATACAGATAAGTAACGTCACAGCAAATCAGGTATCGCTGGAACAGCTGTTTACAGAGGAGTGGAAGAGATCGGTCGAGTATTATTCAGAAAATGAAGCATTTAACGAAGTGACTAAGGAACTGCTGAATACCCATCCGTTTTCAGTGGAACTGTCTGAACAGACTGAAGAATACAGACGCGAGATTTTAGAGTCAGCACTGACTTTGCTTCAATATGATATAGGAATGAATGAGGGATAGAGAAATGAGAATAAAAAAGCTCGTGATTTATGGATACGGGAAGTGGATCGATGCTGAATTTGACTTATCCTCTTCGATCCAGGTTATACAGGGGCAGAATGAAGCCGGAAAATCTACGCTGATGTCGTTTATTCATAGTATATTATTTGGTTTCCCGACCAGACATAGTTCTGCTCTCAGATATGAACCGAAAGAAAGCAGTCGTTATGGAGGGAAAGTGATTCTTGACGACGACCGTTTCGGTGAAGTGACGATCGAAAGAGTAAATGGAAAAGTCACTGGAGATGTAACGGTTACCCTCGAAGATGGAACTGAAGGAGATGAGAGACTGCTTGATACGATCCTTCATAAAAAAAACAGATCATTTTATGAGCAGATCTATTCATTTGATCTGAAGGGTGTTGAAGAAACAAAAGGCATGAACCGGGAGCAGTTCAACCGCTTCTTCTTAAGTGTCGGATCCTTTGGAAATGAGCAGTTCCTTAAGCAGGCCGATCAGTATAAACAGAAAGCCTCTCAGCTGTTTAAACCGACGGGACGCAAACCGAAAGTAAACGAGCTCTATCGCTCCCTAAAAAAGCAGAAAGAGCAGTTGAGTAAAGCGAAAGAAAAAAACGAAACATACATTATCCGGGTCAAGGGTAAAGAAACGGTCGATGCAGAAATGGATCAGCTGGAAAAAGAATTGAAGCAGAAACGAGAAGAGAGGGACCTTCTTAACCATCACCTCAAGCATATTGAAACAATTGAAGAATTGAACCGGCTGAAGAGAGAAATCGATCAGTACCCGGACCAGTCATTACCAGAAGATGGTCTGATCCAGCTCAACCAAATCAATAGACAGCTTGAAAAAATGAGAGAACAGACTAAGGAACTGCATGAGAAGCAGAATGCTCTTCAGGACAAGTATCGCCCCTCAAAAGAACTGCTGGTGTATCAGGAGAACGAAAAGGCAGTGGATCAGCTGACAGGCAAGTGGGATCAGCTTGAGTTGAAAGCTGACTCGATTAGAGAACTAAAGCAGCAGATCACCCTTCTGGAACAGCAGACCTTTGAGTTTAAGTTAAGAGAAGGCCTGTCCCTTCAGGATGACTTGCCCGAGGATCTTACTTCAGACAGCAGAGGGCAAGTTCAGCTGATCGATCAGTCAATAAATCGTTTGGATCAGGAAGAAAAGGAATCGAACGAAACGATTGAAAGACTTAAGCTTAAAATCGAACATAACGAAGAACAAATCGATTCGATTGAAGAGACGCTATGGCCACTCTTGACATTTAAAGCAGTTGAGGCAGAAGAAAAACAGAAAAGAACACTCGATACGCCAAAAGTCTCCGAGAGAAAACCGGTCATACTTATTACCAGTTTCTTATTGCTGCTTGCTTTCCTTGCATTAGTACTTCAAAACTGGTTTCCCCTTCTAGGTGTTTTCCTTCTTGCTGGAGTGTGGACTATCATGGCCAGACGAAAAGGAGAAGCCGTTAATTATAGAGAACCAGATTATGACAGAAGTGAATATTACTATCAGAAGAAACTGCGGCAGCAGTGGAAAGACACGCTTGCATCTATCGATTCACTGCAGCAGCAGATTGGCGAGGAAAAAGATTCTCAGAACAGGATCAGGCAGGAAAAAGAAAAGTATGCTGCATCATTTTCAGAATGGAAATCAGTTCATCGTTACCCTGAACACTACTCACTGACTGCTGTGATGTCTTCAATGGAAAAGATGTCAGAAATAAGAAAAGTTGAACGACAGCAGAGAGAACTGTCAGATAGATTGTCAGAACAAATAACTGAGCTGGATAAGGAACTGAGACAGAACGCCTTTACTCGTACCATTTACGAAGACGAACAGGATCCGTTAAACGTCTTTTCTGAGGCTAGAAAAAAACTCAGACAGATTGAGCAGGACAAGCGACTACAGCAGGCCTATATAAAAGAAACTGAGAAAATTCAGAATGCTGTATTATATTTTGTTCAGCAGGAGAAAGAACAGAATAAAATGAAGCATGAGCTTTATGATCAGGCTTCTGCAAAGAACGAAGAAGCCTTTATACGTGCCTATCACACGCTTGAGGAAAAGAACGAAAAGATCAGACGCTATGAGCATTTATCTTCGACAATCGATGTAAGTGAACAGTCTCTGGCCTTGTCAGGCGAAGATGTGAAAAGTAAGCTGATGGAACTGGCTGAATCAGCAGAAGAGTTAGAAAGCCTCTATAAAGAAAAAGCCCGAAGATCTGTCGAACTTGCTTACGAAATAAAGGAACTGGAAGAAGGTGGGACTTACTCGGAACTGCTTCAAAAGTACGAAAATGAAAAAAGTATTTATCAGGATGCAGCTGATCAATGGAGCACATACAAAATTGCCTCCTCATTGATTGAACGGACTCTGAATAACGCTAAAGCCAATCAGCTGCCTCAGACCATTGCTCTGGCAGAAAAATATTTTTCTTCACTTACGTCGGGAGACTACCCATCGATCCTTATGGACTCCGACGAGTTCTTTGTGATTGACCGCAGTGGAAAGAAATGGGCAGCGGAAGAGCTCTCAAGAGGAACTGTCGAGCCGCTTTACGCTGCGATACGACTGGCTTTTGTAGTCAGCTTTAAAGATACGGTGCGTTTTCCGGTCATTATTGATGATAGTTTTGTCAATGTCGATGAAGCGAGAAAAAGTAAACTGTATGATCTGCTGAATGAGGTCTGTCAGTCTGTACAAGTCATTTATTTTACCTTTGATTCAACTATTACTGATTATGTTCCTGAGTCTCATGTGTTAAAATTGAACTAAGTAGTGGAACAAACATATTGAAGATAATGAACAGCAGGCAAAGGAGTGACGACAATGAAAAAGTTATACGACTACCAGAAAGATGAGCAGTTGAACCTCTTCCTTCTGATCAAATCAGCTGAAGAAAAAAAAACACGGAACAATAAACCTTATCTTGCCCTGATTCTACAAGACACCAGTGGAGAAATTTCGGCTAATTACTGGGATGCTTCTCCCAATGATGTTGAACAGTTCAAGCCGGGCCGAGTTATAAAAGTGGATGGCAGACGGGAAGAATACAATGGGGCCCCTCAACTGCGAATCAAGCAGATGAGGCTTGTTAAAGATGATGAACCGTCTAATCCTGACTTATACATTGAACGGGCACCAGTCAATAAAGACAAGATGATCGAAGCATTCAACCAGGCTGTCTTTGACATAACTAATGCTCACCTGAACCGTATTGTTCGCTATATAATGAAAAAGTATCAGAGAGAGTTCTTCCAAAGTCCTGCTGCAAAGAAAAATCACCATGCATACCTCGGCGGACTGGCTTTCCACACAATGTCCATGCTCAAAATTGCAAAATCAATAACGGCTAGTTATGATCTGCTGAACCCATCTCTGCTTTATGCTGGAATAATTCTACATGATGTCGGAAAGGTGATAGAACTCAGCGGACCAACAGCCACAGAATATACGCTCGAGGGTAAACTGGTGGGACACATCGTCCTTATCTATGATGAGATTTCAAAAGCGTGTGTGGAGCTGAAAATCGACGAAAGTCACGAAGACGTTCTTTTGCTTAAACACCTTGTGCTTGCTCATCATGGCGAGATGGAATATGGTTCTCCAGTGAGACCACAGATTCCTGAAGCTGAAATCATCCATTACATCGATCAGATCGATGCGAAGATGAATATGATGGAGTCTGCCTTAAGAAAAACAGAAGCTGGAGAATTCTCTGAACGGATCTGGGCCATGGACAACCGCTCGTTTTTCAAAAGCACGGTAAAGAATGAGAGACCAGCCTCTGAACAATAAACGATCTATTTGTGAAGGCTTGATGAAAAATAGTAAAGATTTGCTTTATACGTTTTCATTTTCTTTAGACCTGTGTTATATTAATTGAGGTACGGACATGGGTGATAATTTCTGCCTTGACCGTTCACTAGATTATAAGAATTAGGATGTGTATTTACGCGTATGAAAAAAATGTTATTTGGCGCAGTAGCCTGTTCAGGACTTTTACTGGCAGGATGTGCAAGCAGTCCCGAAGTAGCTTCAACAGTAGCTGGACGTGTTCGTGAAGATGAATTATATGAAAGAATGAAAAATGAAGTCACTCAAAGTGGTATGACTTTCGGAGAGCAGATGCTGCAGCAGATCCTGCTTGAAGATATTCTTGATCACGCATATGGTGATGAAGTATCTGATGAAGATATCGATGCTGAACTCGAAAGAGAAGCTGAACCTTATGGCGGCATTGAAGAATTCGAAGAAATGATTGCCATGCAGGGCATGTCTCTGGACGATGTGAGAAACAGTGTACGCACATCACTTCAAGTGAGAGCAGCTATTAAGGATCATGTCGAAATAACAGAGGAAGAAATCGAAGAAGCATACGAGAATTATGCTATCGATTCAACTGTTGCTCATATTCTTGTAGAGGACTTAGGTCTTGCTGAAGAAATCATTGATGAGTTGAATGATGGAGCTGATTTCGGTGAGCTGGTTGCTGAACATACGATGGACACTGGAACAATCGAAAGTGACGGCGAACTTGTGCTTGAACCTGGTCGTTTCGTCCCTGAATTCGAAGAAGCAGCAATGGAACTTGAAGAAGGTGAATTCACTCAGGAACCAGTAGAGTCTCAATTCGGCTATCACATCATTAAACTTGTAGAAGAAGGCGAAAAAGGCACCCTGGAAGAAGAACGTGAAACGATCGAGGCTATGCTCATTGACAGCTACATGCAGGACCAGGCAGTGGTTCAGGAAGTTATCGGCGAACTTGTACGTGACGCGAATGTTCAGATTTCAGACGAAGATCTGACAGGAGCAATGCAGCAGTTCATGGAGCCTGCACCTGAACAGCAGGAAATGGATCAGGATATGCTGGACGAACTTCTAGAAGAAGACGGTAATGGCGTCGAAGAAGATCCTGAAAGTGATGAAGACACAGATACAGATGTCGATACTGATGATGACTCAGAAGAAGCAGAAGAAGATAACGAATAAAATTAAGACTATGGCACATGGGCTGATAATAATCTCCCGTGTGCTTTTTTTGTCGTAAATAATGGGGAGGGAGAACAGGTGAATAGACCATATATCGTTTTATGGACCATTAGATCTATTGGACGACATGCGAATGTACCATAAAGTCAGATATGAACCATTAGTCAGATAAATACATTAAGCTGACTCACAACACACAAAAAACGTTGCCGACCTCAAGACGGCAACGTTTTTTTATTCGGTTGGTGAAGATAGAGTATCTGCTGTCTTTTCTACTTCAGTCTGAATTTTCTCGGCTTTTTCCTGAATCCGTCTCATACGAGGTTCAGCTTCTTTCTGAAATTCGGCTGCCACTGTCTGCATGTCGCTCATGAATTCAGTCTGTACAAAATTTACTTCAGAAGTCAATCGGCTGACAGCTGATTTCAAGTCATTGACTTTATCTGTTACATCCTGAACATGGTCAGTTGTATCATCGATATAGGCCTTCAGCATTTCCTGATTCTGCTTTCCTGGTCTGGGTGTTCTGACCAGCCCGTAAAATCCTCCAAGAACGACTCCTGATAAGCTTCCTAATAGAAAATGTTTCATGATCTTACCCCTCCTTTGCTAGTGTGCTGACGATTTTGTTCCGAACCTCATCCAGCTCGTCATCAGAATAATCGTCCGAATGTGTGTCCCATTTCAGTCCAAAACCATCTTTATCAGAGTTATATCTAGGTAGCAGATGAACATGGCCATGGAATACGCTCTGAGAGGCGATCTCCTCATTGTTCATCAGGAGATTTAACCCTTCACATTCCGGATCGAATGATCGGACGGCACGTGCTATCTTTGGTATTTTCGCAAATACGTCCGCAGCCAGCTCGTCTGTATAGTCGAGAATATTTCTGACATGCTTTTTGGAAATGACTAGAGTATGTCCCTTAGTCACTTGAGATACATCCAGAATGGCAATGACTGTATCATCTTCATAGACTTTTCTGGACGGGATCTCACCATCAATAATCTTACAGAATATGCACTCGCTCATGACTTTCCCTCTTTCCATAGTACAGTATAGATACAGTTTATCATATTATGCCGGGAAATAATAAAAAGACACTACTGGAATCTTTAAACCTTCACTTTGTGTGGTAAAATATAAGCACTAGTTTACAGGGAAGGATAGGTAGTATGAGCTTGAAAGTTGAATCTCTGACAGGGGGATACAGTAGAATACCTGTTTTAAAATCCGTATCGTTCGACATTGCAGATGGTGAACTGATCGGACTGATCGGGTTAAATGGTGCCGGAAAAAGTACCACCATCAAACATATTATCGGCCTGATGAAGGCTTTCGAAGGAACAGTTAAAATAGATGGCCGAACGATCAACGAAGATCCGGAAACGTATCGCAGAAAAATTGGATTCATCCCGGAGTCGCCCCTGCTATATGACGAACTGACTTTAAAGGAGCACATTGAGATGACGATCATGGCATATGGGCTTGATCGCGAACAGGCTTGGAAGACAGCGAATTATCTGCTTGACCTGTTCAGGCTGACCGAGCGGCTTGAGTGGTTTCCAACAGACTTTTCAAAAGGCATGAAGCAGAAAGTGATGATTGTCTGTGCCTTTGTTATTGAGCCGTCTCTGTTTATTATTGATGAGCCTTTTCTTGGACTTGATCCATTGGCTATCAGAGACCTTATCCAGCTTATGGAAGAACATAAGCGTAACGGGGCCTCAATATTAATGTCCACCCATGTACTGGCAAATGCAGAACGAATCTGCGATAAATTTGTCGTCATGCATGATGGTGAAATATATGCGATGGGAACGATGGCTGACTTAAGAAAACACTTCGACATGCCGGAAGCTACTCTTGATGAGATGTACGGACGGCTGGCTGACAGGGAAGGGTTTTAAAATGACGGTCAGAGACATGTTTAAAAAGAGAACTAATGAGTATTACAGTCGGCTTGGCAAATACCTTAAATACGTGTTCAATGATCACTTTGTCATTGCTCTGATGATCCTGACGGGTGCATTAGGGTTTACTTATTCAGATTACGTCGAAACCGTTGCTCCATCGGATCTTCTCCCGCGTCTATTGCTTGTTGTGATCGTATACTCTGTCTTGCCAGTAGGTGGAATAAGGACACTGATCGAACCAGCTGATGGCATATATCTCCTCCCTATTGAAAAGCAGATGGCTCCGATCATGAGGCGACACTTGCTTGTAAGTGGCCTGTTTTTAAGTGCGGGGATGGCTGTGATTGCGACTCTTACGATGCCTTTAATGGAAGCTTTAAACATATCTGGTCAGGCATACAGCTTAAGCTGGCTGGCTGTATTAATCTGTCTGAAGCTGATCGATCTGCTGGTCCAGTATCACTCATTTCAGTCGGACAGTTTAACGCTGATACGAACTATCTATACAGGTAGACACATTCTGATACTGGGAACTCTAGGGCTGAGTCTTTTCGTTTCCCTATGGGTTGGTCTATTATTGAGCTTGTCTGGACTGTTCGGGCTGATTTACCTGGTCTTCAGTTATTCACGTGAAAAGCTGTGGAACTGGGACAGAATGATCGACATTGAACAGAAACGAGTCCAAGGCATATACAGGTTGATCAATCTTTTCATTGAAACGCCTTATGGACAAAATAAAGTTAAACGTATGAAAGGATTCGACCCTTTAATTAGTATCATCAGCTCTAAAACAGATCCGCATATGTATTATATCAGTAGAGTATTTATTAGACAGACAGCTTTCAGCGGGCTGTATGTCAGACTGCTGACCATCGGACTGATTGTCATATACTTCACTCCTGTTTTATGGCTGAGAACGCTTGTGAGTGTTCTGTTTATTTATCTGATCGGGTTCCAGCTTCTCCCTTTAAAACAAGTTCTGGATGAATCTGTTCATTTTAAATTGTATCCTTATACAAATACTGATAAAATAAAAGCCATCCAAAAATTGTTGAATATGGCACTGATCGTAACGAGTATCATTTTTTCTCTGGGGGCCCTCAACGGGGGGTGGGAGACCACAGGGGTAGTCTTTTTGATCAGTACACTGTTCGTTTTTGGGTTCAATTCAGTATATGTACCTAGAAGATTAGGCCATTAGGATAAGGGGAGAACGACATGAAAGTAATTTGGAATAGTGAGATTGTAGATAGAAGTGAAGTTAGAATCGATCCGGAAGATCGGGGGTATCAGTTCGGAGACGGAATCTATGAAGTAATCAGAGCTTACAATGGCCGCTTTTTCTGCCTGGATGAGCATATTGACAGGTTCTATTCCAGTGCTGGAAAAATTGAAATGGCTGTGCCCTATAGTCGAAACGAGATAAAAGCACTCGTCAACCGGCTGCTTGAAGAAACAAATATCGATACCGGAAATCTTTACCTGCAGATGACGCGAGGGATTTCTTCACCCAGGAACCATATGTACCCTGATGCAGGGGTCCTTCCAATGCTGACTGGAACGATGACAGCAGGCGAAAGAGATGCTGTCAAGCAGGGGAAAGGGATCGATACGATAGTAACAGAAGATATACGGTGGCTGAAATGTGATATCAAGATGATATCATTACTCGGAAATATCATGGTCAAGCATGAAGCACATAAAAAGAATGCCGAAGAAGCCATTCTTCATCGAGATGGGACCGTTACAGAATGCTCTGCCTCAAACATAGCGATCGTAAAGAACGGAGAAGTGATTACTCATCCTGACGGTAATCTCATTTTGCCTGGAGTGACAAAGCTTGTGTGGAAGAAATGTGCAGAAAAGCTGGATATTCCAGTAGTCGACAGACCCTTTTTACTGGAAGAAATGTACGAAGCAGAGGAAGTATTCTGTTCAAGTACGACGATTGAGGTCATGCCAGTCAGACGTATCGATGAACGAGTACTGTTCACTGATAAGCCTGGCGACTTGACGACTGCTCTGCAGGCTGAATACCTTAAAGAAATTGAACAGCAATGTGGCGAAATAGTTATATGAGTCTGAGAGATAAAAAAAGAACATACATGCGCTTGACGGAACCGATAATTCTTTCTACAATAGAAGGTGCGTAAATGTCTTTATTATTGAGCGACATAAGAAGAACATATAAAGGATTGAATACTATGGAGTTAGAGAGAGAAACGGGGTGGCAGCTGCATCCCATTGGTGGAGAAACAGGTCAAGCTTATATGGGAACGAAAAACGAAGAACGTTTATTTCTCAAGCGGAATTCATCGCCTTTTCTGGCAGCATTGTCCCTCGAAGGGATCTCTCCCAGACTCGTATGGACCAAGCGGATAGGAAACGGGGACGTGCTGACAGCTCAGGAATGGTGCAATGGCCGGACTCTGTTCAAAGAAGAAATGACTTCTTCAAGTGTGATTCAGATGATCAGAAAAGTTCATCAGTCTCAAAGTCTGAAGAGAATGTTGCATCGTCTGGGAGGGAAAGTACTCTCTCCATCTGACTTTTACTACAATGCGGTGTATGGACTGGCGCCCGATCTTATTGCCCATCCATCAATCAGACAGGCTGTATCGTACTTGGAAAAGCATATGCCAGCTGATGATCAGATTGAAAATAAAATGGTGTGCCATGGTGACATCTCGCATAAGAATTTCCTTATGTCTTCTGAAGAAGAACTCTATCTGGTTGACTGGGATTCAGCACTGCTTGCTGATCCTGTAGCCGACTTGAGTCAGCTGCTGGAACGTTATATCGATCACCAGAACTGGGACGATTGGATTACCGCTATGATTCCGTTTACTCCAGGCGCTACTACTAGTAAATTTTACTGGTACGGCACAGCTAACCTGTTGTTTGACATTAAAGCAAGCCATCAGAAACAAGATTATCTAAGGATGAACCAGTATTTGATCAAATTGAATCAGCTATTATCATAAAATTAATGAATGCAGGGACAGGTTTAACGATCTGCTCCCTTTTTTACTGAACTAACGAGGAGTGTTTAAATGAGATTACGTCACAAACCATACGCCCAGGATAAGCTACTGGAGTATAAGCAATATGTGGTTGAAAAACCGGAAGAATCAAAAGGGAAGTGGACAGAGCGGTTTGGGAAACCTCAGCCTTTGCATATTGAAATCGGATGTGGAAAAGGGCGTTTCATTATTGAAATGGCTAAACGCTATCCAGATATCAACTTTATCGGAATTGAACTGCAGACAAGTGTCATCGTCTCTGCACTGGAAAAACAGATTGATGAACAGCTGCCTAATCTGCAGCTGATGCAAGTAAACGCAAAGGATCTAAGAGACTATTTTGAACCCGGAGAAGTCGACCGCATCTATCTGACATTCTCTGATCCATGGCCAAAAAACAGACACGAGAAGCGCCGACTCACTTATAAGTCATTCCTGTCAGTCTACGAGACAATTCTAAATGATGAAGGAGAACTTCATTTCAAGACGGACAATCAGAAGCTATTCGAATATTCATTGACCAGCTTCTCCAAATATGATGCGGTGCTGGAAAAAGTGTATCTGGATCTGCACAATAGCGATGTAGAAGACAACGTAATGACAGAATATGAAGAAAAATTTTCTAAAAAAGGCAACAGAATTTATAAAGCAGTTGTCATGTTCAAATAAAAAAAGCCTCAGATAGATCTTCTGCTTAAAGCAGGGACAGATCAAGCATCTGAGGTTATTTATTCGTCTTATATCATGAGCATGATCAGCACAGGCTGAACCAGACTCATTTTCATTTAAACTCTGTAAAGGTCGATCAGGCTGCCAGTATAAGCATCGACGATGAATTCATATTGAACTAGCTTGCTTTCTTCATAGCGTGAGATCCCACCGTAATAAACATCAGTTTCATAAGCAAACTTTTTCCATGGCACTTTGGATAATTCGATCCAAGACCCGTCGATCGGTCCTTCTTTAAGAAATTCTTTTTTTATAGATTTTAAAAGATCGTCAGCCTTTAGTGACTTCTTCTTTTTAAAGAATGCAAAGGTCAGCATGCCCAGAATAAAGGAAAGCACAACTGAACCACCCAGGTACATCCAGTCTTCCGTAGAGTATGTCTTTGTTTCTTTCTTTTCTTCCTTTTTCATATACATCAGAACTCCTCCATTTCGAATTAATAACGCTTTCGTCTCTAATTTTAACATACCTTAGATTAATAGTGTAACACAAACAAACTAGGTTTAACTTAAATTTGAACCGGGTTTTGTGTATAATAATGAGAGTACAGCGGGAGAAAGTAGCCCGAAATCTTATACTGGGGGATAGAGTCAGCCTGACTGACGATTATATATGAATGAAGAAACATTTCAGATGATTAAACGAACAACTGAACTTCAGGGAATCAGCGGATTTGAACACAATGTCCGTGACTTTATGCGAGATGAAATGAACGGACTGGTCGACCGGATAGAAACGGACGGACTGGGTGGATTGTTTGGGGTAAAAGAATCACAGACACCAGATGCACCAAAATTGATGCTGGCTGCACATATGGATGAAGTAGGTTTCATGGTTTCATCCATTACATCAAAAGGACTGATTAAAGTCCTGCCAATCGGTGGATGGAATCCTTATGTGGTCTCATCTCAGCGGTTCACGATTCAGACTAAAAAAGGGGAGTACCCGCTGGTATCGTCTTCGATCCCGCCCCATCTTCTGAAAGACAAGAAGAACACGTCGATTTCTATTGACTCGATTTTGTTTGATGGAGGCTTTGAGTCCAAGGAAGAAGCGGAAGAATACGGCGTACGTCCAGGAGATCCTATCGTACCTGTCGTTGAGACCATCCAGATGGCAAACAAAAAAACCTTTGCTGGAAAGGCCTGGGACAACCGCTATGGTGTCACACTTGTTCTTGAACTTCTGAAGCAATTAAAAGAAGAGCAGCTGCCGAGTACACTGATTGCCGGAGCCAATGTTCAGGAAGAAGTAGGACTAAGAGGAACAAAAGGATCTGTCAGAAAATTCAAGCCGGATGCGTTCCTGGCTGTCGACTGTTCACCGGCAAATGACCTGAACGGAGATAAAGAAGCTTTCGGCCGTCTGGGCGACGGGTTCCTTCTGAGGATTCAGGATCCGGGAATGATCCTCTCCAGAGAAATGAAGGATTATCTTATTGATACAGCAGAGACGAACAATATCCCTTATCAGTATTTCGTATCCAAAGGAGGGACGGATGCTGTAGCGGCACATACATTGAATGAAGGCATACCAAGCGCTGTGATAGGTGTTCCCGCCCGCTATATCCACACCCATCAATCTCTTTTCCGTATCGATGACTATGAAGCAGCCAGAGAAATGGTCTACCAGATCGTCAAAACATTTGACCGATCAGTACTGGAGACTCTAAAAACATTTTAATCTAAAGAAAACTAAGGAGTTTATACACAATGCAGATAACAACTTATAACAACAATGGACTGAATGATGTCCTGATGATCCAGTTCCAGAAAATGGAAGCAACAGATCAGGTTCCGGAACGAAATGGAGATATCGTCTTGATCAAGTCAAAAGATGATGGAAAGGTAACAGGTATCAACCTTTTCAAAGCCTCTGACTATTTGCACGGATTGACTGACGGTCCAGTTGAACTTGAGGAAGAAGCGGTGGACAAAGTGAACAGTCTGATCGAAGAAGCTGGATTTTCTGTCAAACTGGAATCTGAGACTTCACCGAAATTTGTGGTAGGCTACGTGACATCATGTGAACCTGTAGAAGGCTCTGATCACCTGAACCTGACTCAAACTGAAGTTGACAATGGTGAAATTCTACAGATTGTCTGTGGTGCCGCGAATATTGCTAAAGGACAGAAAGTTGTGGTAGCCCGCACCGGTGCGGTGATGCCTGATGGAATGGTTATCTGGCCTGGTGAACTTAAAGGCATAGAAAGTAACGGGATGATCTGTTCAGCTGGAGAACTAGGACTGCCTCAGGAAGGCAAAGGAATTATGGTCCTTTCAGATGATGCAGAAGTGGGTACAGCTTTTTCAGCTTAATGATCTGTTATTACTAGAGAAGGAGGAGAAATAGTGTCTTCAAAGTATAGAGAGTTCTTTGAATCATCGAAGAAAAACAGGCCGGAGAGTAAATCTGATGAACAGTCACTTTCTTTTAAAGACACGTACACACTTCCTGGCGAAGTTAAGCGAAAGGAAGAAATCAAGAGAGAGTTCAAAGAGTATCTGGAACATCCTCAGGAATCTTACAACAGAACATACATCGATCCTCCTTTTGAAGTAAGCAAAGTCCCGTCGCCAGTATACGGCTATAATAAACCACCTAAGAAGACAAAAAAGCCGACGACCGATTACAGTATACTTAAGCAGGAAATGCAGAAAAAACCTGAAGAATTCTTAATTCTGGAAGAATATGCTACTCAGACTATGAAGGGGAAATGGGGGTTGACGAGTGAACCTGAGGCAACTTCAGAACTACCTGATCAAATAAAAATCCAGAAAGCTAAGTCGACTGTTCGTGAAAAAACTAAAAAGACATATGGGCTTAACCGGACACTGGCTTCGATCATGGATGAAGACAGAAATGGCAGCATAAATAGACGAAGCGAAGTGCCTGGACTGTTCAGAAAAGATGACTCCAGCAAAAATTAAATAATTGTACTGGCTTTTTTGATTCATTTCAATTATAGTGTATAACGATGTAAATTTTACAGATCTGAATTTAATGGAGGATTTTTAACGAATGAATCAGGAAACAGTCTACCACTTTGTGGGAATTAAAGGATCAGGTATGAGTGCACTGGCTTTGATCCTTCATGATAAAGGATTCAAAGTTCAGGGGTCAGATGTTAAAAAATACTTCTTTACTCAAAAAAATTTAGAAGATAATCATATCCCTATCTATTTATTCGACGAAGCTAATATTAAGGAAGGCATGACCGTCATAGCCGGAAACGCCTTCCCGGATACGCACGAAGAGATAAGTAAAGCGCTGGAATTGGGGCTGCCCGTGAAAAGGTACCACGACTTCCTTGGAGAGCTGAGCGATCAGTATACCAGTGTAGCTATAACTGGCTCACACGGGAAAACTAGTACGACCGGCCTTCTTTCTCATGTGCTAAGTGGAATCAAGCCGACCAGCTACCTTATTGGAGATGGAACAGGTCGAGGCGAAAAAGATGCAGAGTACTTTGTGCTTGAGGCTTGTGAATACAGACGTCATTTTCTAGCATATAAATCAGACTATGCACTGATAACTAACATTGATTTTGATCATCCGGACTATTATACGAGCATAGAAGATGTACAGGATGCGTTTCTTTCATTCTCACAGCAGATCAAAAAAGCAATTTTTGCCTGCGGTGATGATGTGAGACTTCAGGAACTGCATGCTTCTGTCCCTATCGTCTATTATGGCTTTGATGAATATAACGATTTTCAGGCCAAGACTCTTGAGCGAACGACTGAAGGCTCTACGTTCGATGTGTTTGTCAGAGGGGATTTCTACGGCAAATTCTTCATTCCATCGTATGGAAAGCATAACATCCAGAATGCGCTGGGAGTTATCGCGTTCTCACACTATGAAGGACTCGATCAGGACAAAGTCCAGGAAAGACTTCAGTCGTTTAAAGGTGTAAAAAGACGCTTTACTGAAAAAAATGTAATGGATACAGTCATCATCGATGACTATGCGCATCATCCGGCAGAAATTAGAGCCACTCTAGACGCTGCTCATCAGAAATACCCTGACAGAGACATCGTTGCCGTTTTTCAGCCGCACACATTCAGCAGGACCGTTGCACTTCTAGATGAATTCGGTGAAGCTCTTGATTTGGCTGATGCTGTCTATCTCTGTGATATCTTTACATCAGCAAGAGAACAGGAAGGAACTGTAACGATCAGGGATCTTCTGGATAAAACTGAAAAAGGCAAAGACATCATTTCAGAAGAAGATATGTCAGCCTTGCTTAAACATAAAAACCAAGTCGTCGTTTTCATGGGCGCTGGTGATGTTGACAAATTCGAGCATGCTTTCGAAGTCATTTTAAGCCAGTCGGAAGCAAAAAATTAATACGCTTAAATAGAGAATGAACTTAAAGCTCCCTTTGCATATAGTAGTGGTATAATACTTATTGTATAGGGAGTTTAAGGACGTTCTCTTTTTCTATTGCGTGAATTTTGATACTATATGTTTAGGATGAATAACTGGGAGTTGAAGAGATTGGCTGATAAAAAGAAATTACTGCTCATAGACGGGCACAGTGTGGCATTCAGAGCCTTTTATGGTCTGCATAGCCAGCTGGAACGAATGAAGAATAGAAACGGACTGCACACCAATGCGCTTTACGGCTTTCATAACATGCTTGAGGTGATCGTTAACAAGGAACAGCCTACACATGCACTCGTGGCATTTGATGCAGGAAAGACTACATTCAGACACGAATATTTCGACGATTATAAAGGCGGCCGGTCAAAAATGCCGTCTGAATTTTCTGAACAGATTCCTTTTATGAAAGATCTTCTTAAAGGGTTCGGTTTGCAGAGCTATCAGCTTGAAAACTATGAAGCAGATGACATCATAGGAACGCTGGCTAAAGAAGCTGAAGAAAACGGTTTTGAGGTCGTCATTCTGACCGGAGACAGGGACCTTACTCAGCTTGCTTCGGATAGCATTCGGGTGGACATCACTAAAAAAGGAGTCAGCGACTTAAAAGAGCACACCAAAAAGTCGATTCAGGAAGAGATGGGAATCGATCCGATTCAGATTATCGACATGAAAGGACTGGCAGGAGATGCCTCAGACAATATTCCGGGAGTGACCAAGATTGGTGATAAAACTGCTCTCAAGTTACTGCACGAATATGGGTCGGTTGAGAACCTTTATGAGAATATTGAAGAGATGAAAAAGTCCAAACGAAAAGAATACCTGATCAATGAGAAGGAAACGGCATTTCTGAGTAAAAAACTGGCAACCATCGATACTAATGCGCCAATTGAAGTAAAACTGGAAAATCTGACATACAACGGATTGAGTATGGAGGATCTTATCTCTTTCTATAAAGAAATGGATTTCAACTCTCATTTGCAGAAACTCGATACGACAGAATATATGGAGCAGCTGGCCGAAGATGCTGTGGAGGTCGAATATACTTTCTTAAATGAACTGTCATCTTCTCACTTCTCTTCAGATATGGCTCTGTATATCGAAATGCTGAATGAGAACTATCATCATGCTGAAATCGTCTCGATTGCCTGGGGAAATGATGAGACCATTTATGTAACCGATCCTCAGACTGCTTTTGCATCTGCTGCCTTCAAGGCGTGGATCGAAGATGAAGACAGCGGTAAAGTGCTGTATGATGCTAAACGCTCCTATGTCGCTTTGAACAATAAAGGCATGACCCTTAGAGGAATTACATTTGATATCATGCTTGCGTCCTATCTGCTGACAGCTGAAGACAGCAGCAGTGGCGATATCGTCGATGTAGCCAGAAAACATAATTACGACCACATCACGCCTGATGAAGTTGTTTATGGAAAAGGGAAAAAAATAAAAATACCTGAAGACAGTTCTCTTATGCATGATCATGTGGCGCGTAAGGTCTTAGGCATCTATCATCTGTCGGATTCGATGGAAAAAGAACTCAAAGAAAACGAACAGGAAGATCTGCTTAAAGAAATGGAACTGCCTCTGGCCATAGTGCTTGCTGATATGGAGATACAAGGCATCACTGTCGACGCAGAACGACTTGAACGAATGAAAGAAGAATTTGGTACGACACTTGAATCAATCGAAGAAAGAATCTATGAAGAAGCCGGAGAAACGTTCAACATCAATTCTCCCAAACAGTTAGGTGTGATCCTCTTTGAGAAAATGGGTTACCCAGTCATCAAGAAGACTAAGACCGGGTATTCTACAGCACAGGATGTACTCGAAAAGCTGAAGGATGAAGCACCGATCGTTGAACATATTCTGCAGTACCGACAGATTGCCAAAATACAGTCGACCTATATCGAGGGACTGCTTAAAGTCATCGATCCGCAGACGAGCAAGATCCATACACGCTACCTGCAGACCGTTGCACGTACAGGACGACTGAGCTCTGTCGATCCTAATCTGCAGAACATCCCTGTCCGTCTTGAGGAAGGCCGGAAGATTCGTCAGGCCTTTGTTCCTAGAGAAAAAGACTGGAAAATATTTGCATCGGACTACTCGCAGATCGAGCTTCGTATTCTTGCGCATATATCAGAAGACGATCACCTGATCAAAGCCTTCCTGGACGACGAAGACATTCATACGACGACGGCTATGCGTGTATTTGATATCGATGATCCCGAGAAAGTTACTTCTGATATGAGACGTGAAGCGAAAGCAGTCAATTTCGGTATCGTTTATGGAATTAGTGACTACGGCTTGTCCCAGAACCTGAACATCACACGGAAGGAAGCTAAAGATTACATTGATACGTACTTTGACCGTTTCCCTGGTGTGAAGGAGTTCATTGATACTGTGATCAGAGAGGCCAAGGAAAACGGCTTTGTCGAAACATTGTTCCATCGACGCAGGTATCTGCCGGACATCAACTCACGCAATTTCAACCTGAGATCTTTTGCGGAACGTACCGCCATGAATACTCCGATTCAGGGAAGTGCGGCAGACATTCTTAAAATGGCTATGATAGAAATGGCTAAACGGATGAAAGAAGAAAATCTGGAAGCGACGATGCTTCTTCAGGTTCACGATGAACTGATATTTGAGGTGCCTGAACACGAGATGGACAAGCTTGAAGCCCTTGTAAAAGAAGTGATGGAAAAAACAGTTGAGCTGTCTGTTCCTCTGAAAGTTGAGAGCAGTGCAGGTGATAACTGGTATCAAGCTAAATAACACATAAAAGAGCGGGAGAAGTCTCGCTTCTTTTATTGTAAAAATTACCAAAGGAAATGAGAGAATACTATGCCTGAATTGCCGGAAGTTGAAAGTGTCAGAAACGGTTTAGTCGATCTGGTCAGTGAGAGAACGATCGGCAAAGTCACTGTACGCTGGGACAATATAATTAAAGAACCAAAAATCGAGCTGTTCCAGAAAAATCTGGAAGGCCAGACAATTGAAACGATTAGAAGAAGGGGAAAGTTTCTTCTTTTTATCCTGACTGATTATGTTCTGATCAGCCATTTGAGAATGGAAGGAAAATTCAGACTAGAAGTAGAAGGGACTCCACTGACTAAGCATACCCACGTTATTTTTAGTCTTAATGATGGACAGGAGCTCCGTTATCTGGACGTCAGGAAGTTCGGTAAGATGAGTCTAGTCAGCAAAAAGGAACTCCTGACCCACCCTTCGCTGACCAGCCTTGGACCGGAACCGGTTGAAGAGGAGCTGAGTATCGATTGGATGGCGGAGTATCTCAAAGGGAAAAAAAGGGCGGTTAAAGCCTATCTACTTGATCAGAAGCTGGTGGCTGGGGTTGGGAATATTTACGCAGACGAGATTTTGTATGATGCAGGTATTCGTCCCAATCGTTCAGCTTCTTCGCTGACTGATGAAGAAATCAGCGTACTGAGATCCTCTATTGTGAGGATAATGAAAGAAGCCGTCGAAGCCGGAGGAACAACAATCCGAACATACGCCAATGCCTACGGTAGAGAAGGTAGTTATCAGAATAGTCTGAGGATTTATGGAAAGGTTGGATCAGACTGTCCGATCTGTCATTCACCATTTATTAAAACTAAAGTGGCTCAGAGAGGGACGCACTTCTGCCCGGTCTGTCAGTCATAGAAAGAGGAGGAGAACGATGACATTTATTTTAGGCTTGACAGGGGGGATTGCCACCGGAAAGTCCACGGTCGGCCGCTTCTTTGAATCTCAAGGTATTCCTGTAGTGGATGCAGATAAGGGAGCCAGACAGGTAATGGAACCTGGGCAGGCAGCCTATCATGCCGTTGTGAAGACATTCGGGCAGGAGATATTAACAGAAGATGGAAGGATAGACCGGACTAGACTTGGCGCTATTGTGTTCAACGATCCTGCTAAATTAAGTAAATTGAATGAGACCGTTCATAGTCATGTCCTGAACTGGATAAAGGAAGAAAAAGATAAGCTGATCAAAGCTGGACACCCCCTGGTTGTTCTGGATATCCCTCTGCTTTATGAGATCGGATTTGAAAATGAAGTGGATGCCGTTATGGTGATTTATGTTGACCCGGAGACTCAGCTGAAACGGCTGATGAAAAGAGATAATTTAAGTGAGAATGAGGCACAGATACGAATCGCCGCGCAGGCCTCAATAGACAGCAAGGCTGAGAAAGCAGACATCATCATCGATAATAGGGGCGGTATTGATGAAACGGAAAATCAGCTGAGAACTTGGCTTGACAATAATGGGTATTAGTTAAGTCCCGGAAATGTGGTATACTGTCAGTAAATATTTAATAGTAAAGGACTGAAAAATATGCATTGTCCTAAATGTCAGCACAACGGAAGCAGAGTAGTGGATAGTCGACCGGCAGATGATGGGAAAGCGATCAGACGCAGGAGAGAATGTGAGAACTGTCTCTTCCGCTTTACAACATTTGAGCGGATCGAACAGAGCCCCGTCCTTGTGGTGAAGAAAAATGGGAATCGAGAAGAATTCAGTCGTGAGAAACTGCTGAGAGGCATCCGTAGAGCCTGTGAAAAGAGACCTGTAGCTGCAGCAGCCCAAGAAAAAATCGTAAATAAAGTAGAATATAAAATCAGAGACAATGGAGCCAATGAAGTTCCCTCAACTAAAATTGGAGAATACGTGATGGAAGAACTAGCAGAACTGGATGATGTCGCTTATATCCGATTTGCCAGTGTATATAGACAATTCAAGGATATTGGTGTCTTTATGCAAGAAATGCAGGAACTTGAGAAAAAGAGAAAAGAACATTAAGCAAGGCTGAAAGGATCAATCAACAATGACTTACCCCTGGAAAACTATGAGCCCTAAAGACAGCGTACATCTGATCAGGTTGATGATGTTATCTGATCTGCATATAAAGGCACTTCATAACTTATATCAGCCGCTCCTTGGAAAAGACGCCGTCAGCCTTTTTATGACACTTAAAGAAACACTCGATCAAACCATTGAAAAAGATGTGATGCTCTCTGATTTACTTGTACAGCTCGACTGTGGTGTGAAAGAGTTTTACGAGGCAAGAATCAGACTTGAAGCATACGGCCTCATCAGAGTCTATGTACATGATTCTGATTCGACACGTTTGGCTATCGGTTTAAGTTGTCCTATGCTGCCTGAACAGTTCTTCAAAGATCCGATGATGAAGATGATGCTCACTGAAAAAGTAGGTGAGCGACTGACAGACGACCTGCAAAAAAGATTCAAGGTTCATGATGGAAGGTTGAATGAATATAAAGAAGTCACTAAGTCATTTCTTGATGTCATCCATGTCGATATGAAGAAAATGAGTGAAGCTTCTGAAAATGAAGATGCGGAGGAACGGTCGACTGCGATCAGTGATCAGATTATGGCAACCGAACGATTCGACTGGTCGTTTTTCATTGAAGGTCTGAACAAGAATTATATCAGCCGTTCATCAATCACAACTGATCTCAAACGACTGATTTATACCTTTCATGCCTTATATAACATCAATGAGCTGGAGATGCAGAAATTTGTACTTGAAGTAGCGGATTTGAATACAGGTCAGGTAGATGATCAGAAGCTGACTTCCCTGATACAAAAAGAGTATTTAAAAAAATCCGGCAGTTCAAGGAAGACAGCCGATGTCTTGACTCAAGAAAGCGAGCATAGAGTAAGACAGCTCGAACAAAAAGGTTTTTCGAAAGAAGAAATAGAAATTATTCTGCACTCTGAGCAAGTAAGTCCGTATGCTTATCTGAAATCGATTAAACGTCAGAAAGGCGGATTTGTCTCGTCAAATGAAACATGGCTACTGAAAGAACTTGTTGAGAATGCTCCATTAACTACAGCAGTGATCAACATCCTTCTGAACTATCTGCTTATCATCAAGAATTCCCCTAGCATAGAAAAAGGACTTGCAACTAAAATAGCGAATGACTGGGCACAAAGCCAGGTGAAGACACCTGAAGACGCTATGGAGAAAGTAAAACAGCTTTATGCATCATTCGGTCAGAAAAATCAGAAAGCAGCACCTAAGGGAAACTATTCTAAGACTCAAAAAAATGGATCCCATGCCCGCCAGGAGACCCTTCCTGACTGGGCCTTGGAAGGGTCTGTAAAAGATGAACGGCTCAGTTCAGAAGAAGAGGAAGCTTACAAAGAAAGACTTAAACGAATCCGCAACAGGAAAAGTGGTGAATCATAATGGATAGTATAAAAGATCAGCTGGCTAAACTGATGGATTCAGGAAAAGTCAGCGACATGTTCAGTCAGATCATGAAAAAAGATGTTATGAGTGATCCGGACGTAAGAGAATTTCTTTCTGAGCATAAAGAAGCATTATCAAAAGAAGCTATTGAAAGAAGTGCTTCTGAACTATATGAATTTGTATCCGAAAAGAAAAAAGTGCAGAACAGGAGTAATAGCCTGGCTCCGGGATATGAACCCAAGCTCATCCTGAATAATCATCGGATCGATGTGACTTACGTTCCTACTCGAGAACTTCTTTCACGTCAGAAGGAAGTAAAGATCAAAAACAGGATAAAATCCCTTTATATGCCGAAAGATCTCAAAAATGCCAGGCTTGAAGATTTTGAAGCGACAAGAAAACGGCAAGATGCTTTCGAGAAGGCAATTACATTTATAGATGACTATCTTGAATCGCCCAGGTCATACCATAAAGGTCTCTACCTTCAAGGACCGTTCGGTGTGGGGAAGACTTTCCTTCTGGGGGCCGTGGCTCATGAATTGTCGCAGCATGGCCATTCAACTACGCTGGTTCATTTTCCTACCTTTGCGGTTGAAATGAAAAACGCAATCGGGAATAATACGACAGAAGATAAGATGGAAAAGCTTAAACGAGCGAAGATACTGATGATCGATGATATTGGAGCAGATTCCATGTCATCCTGGATAAGAGACGATGTACTTGGTGTCATTCTTCAATTCAGGATGCAGGAAGAGCTGCCGACATTCTTTACATCAAACTTCAGTATGGATCAGCTTGAAAAAGAACACCTGAGTGTGACACAACGAGGTGAAAGAGAGCCTCTGAAAGCCAAGCGGATTATGGAGCGTATTCGTTTTCTGTCTGAGGAAGTGGAAATGTCAGGAGATAATCGACGTCAAAATAAAAGTTGATTTGACCTGCAAGAAGTGATAAAGTACTATCTATATTAAGAATAATACCACTTTGAGAAAGACACCATCGTTCAACAGTAATTAAAAGAGAGGAAGATCCCGGCTGAAAATCTTCCATTAATGAACAGATGACCCCTTTCGAGTGCAGGTCCGAACAAAGTAGGATCTGCCGTACACTCTGCGTTAAAGAGCGAAGAGATTAGAATGGCTCATGGCTGTTCTATAAACTTGGGTGGAACCACGTATATTAAACGTCCCATTGGATAAGACAGCTTATTCAATGGGACTTTTTTAATGAAAATAGGAGGAATTGGAATGTCGGAAATGATCAATGTTATTTTGCCGGATGGCTCTTCGAAGAAAGTTTCTAAAGGCACAACGCCTAAAGAGATTGCTGGTGGGATTGCCAAGTCTCTTGAGAAAAAAGGCCTGGCAGCTAAATGGAATGGAGAACTGGTCGATTTCAGTCGTGAACTGAATGAAGACGGAGCACTTGAAATCGTTACGCCTGATCATGAAGATGCTCTGTCAATTTTGAGACACTCTGCTGCCCATCTAATGGCTCAGGCGATCAAACGTCTATATCCGGATGTGTCATTCGGAGTAGGGCCCGCTATAGAAAATGGGTTCTACTATGATACAGATACTGAGCAGCCTATTACTGAGGAAGATCTGGAAAGAATTGAAAACGAAATGATGGCAATTGTGAAAGAAAATCTGCCTATTATTCGAAAAGAAATCTCTAGAGCAGAAGCGCTTGATTTGTTTAAGGATGACCCATACAAACAGGAACTGATCAATGATCTTCCAGAAGATGAAGAACTGACAGTCTATGAGCAGGGAGAATTTGTCGACCTGTGTCGTGGTGTACATGTGCCTTCTACAGGTCGGATACAAGTCTTTAAACTATTATCCCTTGCAGGGGCTTACTGGAGAGGGAACTCTGACAATAAAATGATGCAGCGTGTATACGGAACAGCTTTCTTTGATAAAAAATCACTGAAAGAGTACCTTAAGATGCGGGAAGAAGCAAAGCAGCGGGATCACCGTAAATTAGGTAAAGAGCTGGAGCTTTTCATGCTGTCACCAGAGGTCGGTTCAGGTCTTCCATTCTGGCTTCCTAAAGGAGCTACGATCAGACGTGTAATTGAACGATACATCACTGACAAGGAAATCAGCCTAGGTTATCAGCATGTCTATACACCAATCATGGCGAACGTTGACTTTTATAAGCGTTCAGGCCACTGGGATCATTACCATGAAGACATGTTTCCACCAATGGATATGGGAGACGGGGAAATGCTTGTTCTTCGCCCAATGAACTGTCCGCATCATATGATGGTCTTTAAAGATGATGTCAGAAGTTACCGTGACCTGCCGATCCGCATCGCTGAACTGGGACAGATGCACCGTTATGAGAAGAGCGGGGCTTTGTCAGGCTTGCAGCGTGTTCGTGAAATGACCCTGAACGATGCACACGTGTTTGTCCGTCCGGATCAAATCAAGGAAGAATTCAGCCGAGTCGTCAAACTTATGCTGGCTGTCTATGAAGACTTTGACATTAAGGATTACCGCTTCAGACTGAGTTATAGAGATCCTGAAAATACTGAAAAATACTTTGACGATGATGCCATGTGGATGAAGGCTGAGTCTATGCTGAAGGAGACACTTGATGATCTCGGCCTGGAATACTTCGAGGCAACAGGGGAAGCAGCATTTTATGGGCCTAAACTGGATGTTCAGGTCAAGACAGCAATGGGCATCGAAGAAACGCTCTCTACTGTTCAGCTTGATTTCCTTCTGCCAGAACGGTTCGACCTCACGTACGTCGGGGAAGATGGACAAGATTCTCATCGGCCAGTTGTAATCCACCGCGGGGTCGTATCAACGATGGAACGTTTTGTCGCATATCTGATTGAACGATACAAAGGCGCATTCCCGACATGGCTGGCACCGATACAGGCTAAAATCATTCCTGTCAATCTTGATATCCATGGGGAGTTCGCAGAACAGCTGAAAAACAGGCTGGCAGCTAAAGGCTTAAGAATAGAAGTCGATAATCGTAATGAGAAAATGGGTTACAAGATCCGAGAAGCTCAGACACTCAAGATTCCTTATCAGCTGGTTATCGGGGACAATGAGATGGCTGATGACTCAGTAGCTGTCCGTAAATACGGTGAAAAACAGACTAACACTCTTGCTATAAATGATTTCATTCAGCAGATGGTAGAAGAGAATACTAAATAAATGTCATGACCCATTTGACATAGGATGCTTGTTGTGATATTATATAAAAGTTGAGAAAACAAAGCAGAAGCCCCCGCTTCTCGCCTTATGGACATCTGTTCATGGGCAGATATGGACACGTATATATAAGGCATGCGCTTGTGTGTGCCTGATGCGGAGAACAGGCGGGAATTTCTATGCAGATAGATACCCCGCCTTTTTCTGTGCTTTTCTCGCAAATACTTTGGAGGTGACCACCATAGCTAAAGACATGATTGTCAACGACCGTATTCGTGCAAATGAAGTACGTTTGATCGGAAAAGACGGTGAACAGATAGGTGTAGTCCAACGCAAAGAGGCACTAAGATTAGCAGAGGAAGCCAACATGGACCTTGTATTAGTCTCGCCTAATGCTAAACCACCAGTGGCTCGGGTAATGGACTACGGCAAGTATCGCTATGAACAGCAGAAAAAAGAACGTGAAGCAAGAAAGAATCAGAAAGTTGTCAACATCAAAGAGATTCGCTTGAGTCCAACGATCGATGACCACGATTTTGATACGAAATTGCGTAACGCTCGTAAGTTTCTGGAAAAAGGCGATAAAGTCAAAGTCTCTATCCGATTCAGAGGACGAGCAATCACTCACAAGGACATTGGACGTGAAGTACTGGAACGCATGGCTGAAAAAGCATCTGATATTTCACAAGTCGAATCAAAGGCTAAGATGGATGGCCGCAGCATGTTCTTGATGCTCGCACCGAAAAGTGAAAAATAAAGAAATAACTGTGATATAGTTATTTTCTGATCATTATTATAGAAGAGTATTGGAGGAAATCAAAAATGCCTAAGCAAAAAACGCATAAAGGTTCAGCAAAACGATTCAAAAGAACTGGTACTGGTAAACTGAAAAGAAGTCACGCAAAAACAAGCCACATGTTTGCGAACAAAACTCAGAAACAGAAACGTAAACTGCGTAAATCAGCACTGGTTTCTAATAGTGACTACAAACGCATCAAGCAACAGCTTGCTAAAATGAAATAATAGATTCTAGGATTGTATTGAAGGAGGAAAAACAATGGCACGAGTAAAAGGTGGAGTCGTCACTCGCAGACGCCGTAATCGCGTATTAAAATTAGCTAAAGGATATTATGGTGCTAAACATCGCTTGTTCAAAGTTGCAAAACAGCAAGTAATGAAATCATACATGTATGCTTACAGAGACCGTAAACAGAACAAGCGTAATTTCCGTAAACTATGGATTGCACGTATCAACGCTGCAGCACGTATGAACGGATTGAGCTACTCTAAATTTATGCACGGACTTAAATTAGCTGAAATCGACATGAACCGTAAAATGTTGGCTGACTTGGCTGTCAACGATGCTGATGCATTTTCAGCTCTGACAGACAAAGCAAAAGATGCTTTAAACGGTTAATTCATTTACCTTATAATGATCAGTTTATAACTGGTTGTTATAAGGTTTTCTTTTGTATAAATAATTGAAACAATATTTACGTTCTTTTATCAGAACTTCATGGTATAATATAAAAGATATTCCTATCAGGAGAAGTTTATGGAAGAAAATTACTATACATAAGCTGTTCAAATAGTTATATGTAGTTATGTCAGTTATATTTTCGATAAATACGATCAGGTAAGGGGTGTGTCCAGAATGGAGAAGGCTAAGAAAAGAATTGCAGTTGTCGGCAGTGGAATTACCGGTCTGACAGTTGCCTATCGCTTGCAGCAAACAATAAAAGAACAGGATCTTCCTTATGAAGTCATTGTCCTGGAGTCTTCTATCCGTTCCGGTGGTAAACTATATACCATGAAATTCGGAGAACAGTTCATCGATCTGGGAGCAGAGTCTATCGACACGCGCCTGCCTGATGCAATCGGACTGATTAAAGAATTAGAGCTCGAAGACCAAGTGGAATACAGTCAGAATGGAAAACCTGATATCTATGCATTCAACAAGTTGTATCAGCTCGACAGTGATACCTATAAGGGGATTCCAGTAAAAAGAACAGACATATGGAAATTCGATCTGATTTCTTTTCAGGGGAAACTGTCTTTCCTGAAAGATACATATTTTTCCAGAACTGAAGAATCTGAAGAAGTGTCAACTAGGGACTACTTTGCTCAAAGAGTAGGAGATGAAGTAGCAGAATATGCAGCTGAGCCTTATATTTCTAAAGTCTATTCAAGTGAAATAGACGAAATAGGGATAAAAGGGCTGAATGAACCCTTGTTTGCTCTTGAAAAGGAACATGGGACGATCACAAAAGCACTTGAAGCTCACCCGGAACTCATTGATGGGGATGGCAATTATCTGACATTTATGGATGGGCTTGAGACATTGACACGTGAATTATCTGAACGCCTTCAACAGAACATCAGGTATTCAAAGAAAGTGACTGATATTAAAAAAAGCATCAGTCATACCTATATAGTCGATATCAATAAGAAAGAGCAGCTAAGAGTGGACAGTGTCGTGGTAGCTACTGATTCTGGAGCTTATAATCAGATTTTTTCAGACATCGAATTAAGTGATTATTTCAAGGACACTAAGATGGGGTCAATAGGGTTTGTTCTGTTCAGTTTTCCAAAAGGGGCTTTGAAGAATCCTCCTGAAGGAAACGGCGTACTGTCGGTCAGACGTAATAACTCTTATATACAAAGCATCGTGTGGCTGAATAAAAAATGGGCGCATCATGCACAGAAAGATGAAGAGTTATTAGGGGTCTATTTTGGTCGGAGCTCGGACAGTATTATGATGTCACTCAGTAACAAGCAAATTGAAGAGGCCATTTTAAAGGATCTTAACAAGATGCTGTCAATTGAAGTTGACCCAAATTATCGTATTATCAAGCGATGGCCCAATGCAATACCGCAGTTCAGTGTCAATCATGAAGAGCGGACAAAAAATCTCAATGAATTTCTTGAAGAGAAATATCCCGGTCTGTATCTCATCGGGAACGGGATGGACGGATTTGGTGTGAACAACTGTATTCGACAGGGAAATAATACAGCTATGGAAGTCATCAACTACTTAAAAAATACAATATAGTTTTCTAAATGATTTTAATTGAGAACTGAGACTTAAAAACAACCGATCCTGGACACTTATGTGCAGCTTCGGTTGTTTTTTTTCAAAATTCCCGTATCCTATAACTAAAGACAATCATACAAGGAGGAGTCTGTAAAAAATGAAACTGACTGTCCTAGGATACTATGGCGGATACCCTACTAATAATATTGGTACGAGCTCTTACCTGCTGGAGTCTGACAGTTTTCACTTGCTTATGGATGCTGGAAGTTACAGTCTACTGACAATGGAGAAATATGTTGATCCGCTAGATCTTGATGCAGTATTACTTTCTCACTATCATCATGATCATATCGCAGATTTAGGTGTTCTGCAGTTTACCAGACTGCTGAAAAGAGATGAGCACGGCAACAGGGCCCACATGCTTCCAATATACTGTCATAATGAAGACGTTGCTCATTTTCAACAAATGACTTTAGAAAACGTTAGTGAGGGGATACCTTATAATGAAGAACCTAAGTTGACGATTGGGCCGTTTGATATCGAACACCTGAAGACTCTTCACCCTGTTCCGTGTTACGCTTTCAGAATTACGGAAAGATCCACCGGTAAAGTACTCGTGTTTACTGCGGATTCAGGATTTATTGAAGACTTTATACCATTCTGTGAATCGGCCGATTATCTTTTAGCAGATAGTAACTTCTATAAAGGTATGGAGAATCACACGGTCCATATGACAGCAAAAGAATGCGGACAGATCGCATCAAAAGCTGGCGTATCGAACCTGATACTTACTCATCTGCCACAAACTGGAAATTGGAGCGATCTGGTTCAGCAGGCGCAGGAAGAGTCTCCGGATACTACAGTCCAGCTCGCTGAAAAAGATAGACACTATAATATTTAACTCAAGTTTCGCACCCTGATCAAACCTTGGAAAGCCTATCGGCTTAAGGTTAATCAACTAAATCAAACAGTGATGTGTGACGGATTGGACTCACTTCCAGCTAAAATTTCTTTAAATGAAGTCGGTAATGTCTCAATTAATTGATCCAACAGCTTCGTTACCTGCTGTTCAGATAGTACAAATTCACCTTCTAACAGCTCCTTTAACGCATGCAATAAAAG